>NZ_JAUBUJ010000040.1:0-68548 GCF_036705405.1 Microcoleus sp. B13-B6 | reverse complement strand
CCGACCCCGAAAGGGGATTTAATTCAATGTAAAGCCGTCCTATAAGGACGGGGCTTCAGACCCAGTTTTTTGGTGACATACTCCACGGCGAAATCTTATATTATGGTCTAGGATTCCAATAGTCGGATTCAGAATATGTTGGGCTTGCTATAAAGTGTTCGCTAGCAGCAATGCAATTGTGTCAATTCCAGAATCTAACCATAGACAAATGTAGCTGATCAAGAGTCGCTCCTCACCGTCCCAAGCGCTCTATCTGTAAGGAGAATTTGTATTATGAAAGATGGACAAGAAGTACGCCGCGTCTCCACAGCCGTCATTGCCGGTGTTTGCGGGTTGGCTTTACTAACGGGAGGGGGCATTGCCTGGTGGACAGCGAACCGTTCGCCCAGCCCCGCAGATACGCAGTCTTCTGCTCAAACTACGGCTCCGCCGCTGTCCCCAAGTCCTGCGGAATCTCCTGCTGTAATTATCCCCGTACCCCCTCCAAATCCTGTACAAGTGCCTACAGCTCAGACGCCTACAGCTCAGACGCCTACAGCTCAGACGCCTACAGCTCAGACGCCTAACGCTCTGATCCCAAAGTCACCGCAGCCAAAGCCTTTGCCGCAGACTGATGTCCAGACAGTGCAAGTCTACTGGGTTAAAGATGCGATCGGCAAATTTGAGGGAGTTCCTACGAAAGTAGCTGTCAAACAAGCTGACAAGCCTGATGCAGCTTTACAAGCTGCTTTTAACAGTTTGTTGGCCGGGCCAAAGGATGCAACTGTTTCTAGCGAAATTCCTAATGGGACAAAACTCAGGGGTTTGAGTGTTAAGAATGACGGAGTTTATGTCGATTTGTCGGCAGAATTTACTTCCGGGGGAGGGAGCAATTCGATGACTGGCCGGTTAGGGCAAGTTATCTATACGGCTACGAGTTTACAACCGAATACCAAGGTTTGGATTTCGGTAGAAGGCAAGCCTTTAGAACTTTTGGGTGGCGAAGGTTTGGAGGTGGCTCAGCCGAGTACCCGCCAAAGTTTTGACAAAAATTTTCCCCTTTAGTAATTATGAGTCATTAGTTAGAAGTCATTAGTTAGGAGTCATTAGTCATCGGTCTGAAGGCAGAGAGTAGGGATTGATAACTGATGACTCATGACTGAGGATTGAGGATTGAGGACTGGCAACTAATTTTCAGTGCTTCGTAGTTAGGCTAAATGCCCGAAAGTGTAGGGCTTGCTGTTCGATCCGGCTGGCAAGCCGATCGCACACCATATTACACAGCTCGAATATTAGCTCGTCTTGCACCTTATAATAAGCTGAAGTTCCTTCACTCCGGCGAGTGAGGATACCAGCTTGGAGCATTAGTTTTAGGTGCTTAGAAACATTGGCTTGACTCGTTTGAGTAGCTTCCACCAATTCTTGCACGCATTTTTCGCCGTCGCGAAGCAAGTTCAAAATTCGTAAACGCATGGGTTCGCTCAAAATACTGAAATACTCAGCAACTTGTTGCACAACCTCTTGCGGGACAGGCTGGGATGACTTCATCAAACTCACCGGAGAGAAGTGATCGGGAAATATTAGCATTTATTCTGTCCATAACAATAAAGTAATCCTTCAATCCGGATTAATTCGCATCAACACTTGACCGTATTCGACAGGTTCGCCATTTTGAACTAAAATTTCCATCACTTGACCGGAGACTTCATCAGCATCGATCTCGTTCATCAGCTTCATCGCTTCAATAATACAGACTGTCTGGCTGACCTTGATGCGATCGCCCACATTGACAAAAGGTGGCTCATCAGGAGCAGCAGCGCGATAAAACGTTCCTACCATCGGCGAGATAATTGGCACCCATTTCGTATCTACAGAAGCAGGTACGGCAGCAGGTGCGGCGACAGGGGCGACGGGTACAGGGGCAGCCAGATCCGCTGCTAAATTTTGGTCAACAGCAGGAGGTGACGCTAAGGTGGGGCTAGGAACCGCGCCCAAGGCGATCGGAGCGACAGTCGCCACGGCAGCAGGGAGCGCAGCAGAGGTGCCTGGTGAACTTGCCAGAATGCCTTTGCGTACTGTCAGTTCAATATCCCCACTTTTTAATGTCAGTTCCGAAATGCCAGTTTTGTCTAATACAGTTAGCAGGTCACAAAGCTGGTTTATGTCTAGTTGCACAGCAGATTCAAGGGTAATTGAGAATTGAAAATTGAAAATTGAAAATTGAAAATTCCGAATCAGGCGAAGCTAGGAGAATTAACCGAGTTTGGAGGCAAAAGGGATAGTTTTTAAGCTGTGAGCGATGAGTATTGAATTTTAACTTCTTTAACTCATAACTCAGAACTAAAAACTAAAAACTCCCTTTTTCTCCCTCGTTTCTACTCTCGGCCGAGGTACTTGTCTTCACGAGTATCAATCCGAATCCGTTCTCCAATGGAAATAAATAGAGGCACCATAACCTGAGCTCCGGTGGAGACGATCGCGGGCTTGCTGCCACCAGTGGCAGTATCTCCTTTGACTCCGGGATCGGTTTGCAGCACTTCCAAGACGACAGAGTTGGGGAGTTCCACTTCCATGATTTGGTCGTTCCAGCGCAGGATGCTGACTTCCATCCCTTCACTGAGGTACTTGACACGATCGCCTATTTGCTTAGCATTGAGGCGACTTTCCTCGTAAGTTTCCATATCCATAAAGACGAACTCGTCGCCCTCTTTATAGGTATGCTGCATCACACTCTTTTCCAGGTTGGCTTGAGGCATAGTCTCGCCCGCCCGGAAGGTTTGTTCTACTACGTTTCCGGTTTGGACGTTTTTTAATTTTGTCCGCACGAAAGCCGAGCCTTTTCCTGGCTTGACGTGGAGGAATTCGATAACCCGCCACACGCCGTTATTCCATTCAATTGAAACACCTGGTCGAAAGTCGTTACTGGAGATCATATAAATTTTTGTGGGCAATCCCGTCGCCTTTGGGCACGGGGGAACTACAGTCAGTCGATTTTAGATTTTAGATTTTAGATTTTAGATTTACTCCACAGATGAATTTGGGAGATTGAACCTTGGTCTAAAATTTTGATCTCTCCACGACAGGAGTCTGGGGATTGTATCCGTTTTTGAGCGGGTCAGGTTAAAGCCGCAGTCTAGCTGACGGCATCAAAAAGCAATTGGCATTTTATTTTACCGTTCAAAGGGAGCAAGTGCTGTACTGAAATGTTAATGGCAGTGGGCAGTGGGCTGTTGTCAGTTGACCGAAAGCATCCAGGATACAAGCCCCCGGATTCATCCGTCCAGAAATAAAAAACCTGTATCCGATAAAGGAACCCCCGAATTTATCCGTGGGGTCGCCTCTAAAATCTAAAATCTAAAATCTAAAATCTAAAATCGATTGACTGTTGTTAGTGGGCAGATCCTCCCTAGCCAAACCAACAGACACTTTAGATGGGTAGCAGCAAAGGCGGGCGGGCAGCGCTGTGGGAAGATAAGAGAGGCAATAAAAGTTAAAGTTATGTTGCATTGGCCTAATTTCTCGATCGATACGTGCAAGCGCTGGGTCAAAACCGTCGCTTTAGCGCTCTTGCTGTTCACTCTCTCCCTGAGTTTCAGTGCAGTCTCCCATGCCAAACGCCCCAGTAGCAGTATGCCTGCAGGGAATGCGATTACGGACGGCCGGGCGCTGCTGCGCTTCGCTTTACCTATTGACAATCAGACTGTGCGAGATTTGCAAATCAGTCTCGAAGACATTGGCAACCACATACGATCTAAACGTTGGGGGCCCATTAGCAGCGATGTCAGCAAGGCTTCCAGGATTCTCAACCTTCGGGAGTCTGACCTTTTAGAGAGTATTCCCGACGCCAAAAAGCCGCAAGCTGAGGCGCTAGTTGCAGGAGTCAAGGAGAAAATTGCTCAACTGGAAAAGGCTGTTGAGGCTAAAGACAGGGACAAAGTGATTGACTTGAAAGCCACCATCCTAGGTTCCGTAGGCGAAATCGAAGAGTTGATGGTGACAAAGTTTCCGTTTGAAGTGCCTGCCAAGTATGCTAATCTGCCTCAACTGAAAGGGCGCGCTACTGTGGCTGTACAAACTGAAAAAGGGGAAATTACTGTTGTGGTTGACGGCTACAGCGCCCCGGTTACGGCTGGTAATTTTGTGGATTTAGTCGATCGAGGTTTTTATGACGGTTTGCCGTTTATTCGATCGGAAGAATCCTACGTTTTGCAAACGGGAGACCCCGAAGGCAAGGAAGAGGGTTTTATTGACCCAGCTACTGGCAAATACCGGAATATACCGCTAGAAGTGCTCGTCAGGGAGGAAAAAGAACCTATTTACGGGATTACTCTAGAAGATGCGGGGCGTTATCGCGACGAACCTGTTTTGCCTTTTTCTGCTTTCGGTACTGTGGCAATGGCCCGTACAGAAACTGACCCTGATAGCGCTTCTTCTCAGTTTTTCTTTTTCTTGTTTGAACCTGAACTCACGCCCGCTGGCCTGAATCTGTTGGACGGCCGCTATGCTGTTTTTGGTTACATGATTGAAGGAAAAGAAGTTTTGGAGCAACTGAAGCAGGGAGACAAGATTGTATCTGCTAAGGTAGTTAAAGGAATCGAAAATTTGGTGCGACCTCAAGTTTAATTAATGAGGGCGATTGAAATCGCTTTGACACCAAAGTGACGGCGATTGAAATCGCTTTTACAGAAACAAAGCCCGCCTGCGCGGGCTGAAAAAATCAATAGTGACAGGCATTGAAATCTTTTCTAAATAAAGAAAGGTAACGGCGATTGAAATCACTTTTACACAGACAAAGCCCGCCGGAATCAGGCTGGAAGAAGAGATAATTTTTATATAGCCTTTCTCAGAAAGATGAGGTACTCATGGGCATAGGGCATAGGGCATAGGGCATAGGGCATAGGGCATACCTCACCACGCTTGAGAACCGCTATAGTTACGTTATTGAAATTAGGAATTCCATCGAAAATATGGCTATTTTACAATTTTTATTGGTAATGGGTTTGGGCGGATTCGCAGGCTTGTTGATTGTAAAAAATGTGAATGAAAACAAGCAAAAGCAGCGGTTGGATGAGGCTTTTTATCAGTTGTTGGAAACTCAAAACAGTCAAATTTCGCTGATTCAACTGGCGGCTAGTGCTAGGGTTGAGGCTGAAGTTGCTCAGCAGTATTTAAATCGCCAAGTTAAGATTTTTTCGGCGGTTTTAGAGGTAGATGATGAAGGAGATACTTTTTATAGGTTTCCTAGGTTGCGCTTGCCGCCGAGTTCGGGTAAGGAATGGTAAGAAAGTGCGATCGACTAATTCAAATTTATGCAAGTTAAAGATATCGGTGAACAAGGTCTTTTAAGAATATTGCAAAAATTCTGCCCCGCAGAGATAGTGGGTGATGATTGCGCTGTCATGGCTACAAATCCCAACCAATCTCTGGCTATCACTACCGATATGTTGGTGGATGGAGTGCATTTTAGCGATCGCACTACGGGGCCTTATTACGCAGGATGGCGCGCCGCAGCGGCAAATTTGTCGGATCTGGCTGCGATGGGAGCAACGCCTCTGGCGGTGACTGTAGCCCTCGCTGTGGCGGCGGATACGGCTGTGGAGTGGGTTGAAGAGTTTTATCGGGGGATGACGGCTTGCTTGCAAGAATATGATACGCCGATCGTCGGTGGCGATGTTGTCCGATCGCCCGTTGTGACTGTGGCGATTACGGCTTT
The DNA here is from genome assembly GCF_036705405.1 of Microcoleus sp. B13-B6. Lineage (NCBI taxonomy): Bacteria > Bacillati > Cyanobacteriota > Cyanophyceae > Oscillatoriales > Microcoleaceae > Microcoleus > Microcoleus sp. B13-B6. Next base: position 62,856 of record NZ_JAUBUJ010000040.1, on the reverse strand, counting down.
CGGACAAGTTGAGTGCGATCGTACCATTAGTCGGTCAAATGCGCGATCGGGCTGGGCGATTGTCGCCACGGGTGTTCACGGAGCCTCCCGCGCGGGATTAGAATTGCTGTTAAATCCTGAATTCGGGCAAAATCTGGAAAAGGTCGATCGAGCTTCTTTAATTCTCGCTCACCAGCGGCCTAAACCGAGGCTGGATGTTTTGCCGGTTGTTTGGGAAATTTTAGATTATGCGGGTGAGTTTTCCATCGCCGGAATGGACAGCAGCGACGGTTTAGCTGATGCGATTATTCAAATTTGTCGGGCTAGCTGTGTTGGCGCAAAGATCGATCGCACAAAACTACCAATTCCCGATATTTTCAGCGAAATCGTATCACCAGAACAAGCTTTAGATTGGGCATTATACGGCGGCGAAGATTTCGAGTTAGTGCTGTTTTTGCCGATCGCAAATGCTCAGTTATTAGTAGAAAAAATAGGAAACGCAGCCGCGATTGTGGGAACCGCTACGGATAGCACGGATATCTGGTTGACTGATAGCAGCGGCATTTATCCTGATATTGTATTAAAGCTCGATCGAGGATTTCAACACTTTTGAATTATCTCTGAGTTCGCTTGGAGTGGATGACAGTTTGTGTAGAGGCGGTTTCAACCGCCTGGTTTGTGCCCTTTGGTTTGTGTCTTCTGGTTTTTCTCGGTAGATGTGGTCTAGTTTTGCCAGATAAGCCCAGCCCAGGCTATTTAAGGTTAGTACGTTCTTGAACGAGAAATCCTCAAGGGTATAGACTGTTAAAGCCGCGTTATAAAGTGCGATAGAGTTTTTTGGGGGAATTTTCGGTAGACTCGGCGGGGTGGGCGACGCTCGCCCTGGTGCTAGTTAAGTAGGGTTGCTAAACTTGGAGGCTAGATACTATCATATTGAATAGATAATGTTTGGTAGACATTCAAAATGACTATTTTTTTACCTTTGTTACAAGTTAATAACTTGACAGGACTAGGTTTATTCGCGACACTATGCAACAACCCTAATCCAAGTGAGTTTATGCTCATTGTTGCCGCAGTAACAGGAATGGTCGGAGCGCTGGTAGTTTTGGTTCCAGCTAGTGCAATTACAATGGTATTTATGGCAAGCACAATCGTAGAGATGATTATGACTGGTGCAACACTTGAATCCATAGCGGCTACAATAGCAGCACAGTTAGGGGCCGCTGGTATTTCCTTGGGATTGGTGTCACAGCTTGTAGAGCAGATTAAAGGGATTATGGGATGCTAGACAATTGTGTAAGGAGTCTAATATGGGCTCGCCCGTTACAGATTTTCCGCCCCCGAAATGTTGACTCTGTTATTGTAAGCTGTAGCCAGATTATTTTGGGTTTGCGTCCATTTTTCGCTACCGGGCTCCCGATTATTTAAAACTATTTGATAACCCGCAATGGCAATTTCAATATTATTCCCTTTATTCCCACTCGGAAACTCACTAATATGACTACTCAAATTTTCAATCAGACCGATAATTGAGCTAATTGTTGGGGCATTTTCGCCAGTAATTAACTTCTGACTTACTTGCTGTAAAGTCTCGGAAAAACTGGCATTCAGGAGATGTTGCCGTTGCTCTAGCATTGGGTAAATTACTGCAATATCGCTATTGCTATCTTGTTCTGCTTGCAATAATTCTATGAAAAAATTTGCATACTCTTGGGAATTTTCGCCTTGAGAGTTCTCGCTATTTCCCTGATCGTTCATCTCGATGAGTGGCCATAGCTGACTGGCTAGATTTCGCAGGAAATTAGCGCCATTCTCCCCTCCTTGTTCTGCTAAGGTTGATGCTACTAACTCGCAGGTTTCCATAAATCCGCGATCGAGTAATTCGGAGTTATCCTGTAAAATCTGCGGTTCCTCTCCGTTCGGGCAATTCAGGAGAGTGTGAATTAATTGCAGATAGGCTTGGGCGCGGTTTTCTTCCATTGTGGGGAGTTGTGAATAACACCGGAATTGATTTTAGCATAATTTTACGATATTTTGTAGGGGCGGATTCGCCAACCATATATAACAATTACCAACCATCTATATAAACCCACCCTCCCACCACCTATAACCCACGTCAACCTAAAATTTGCCTCGCATCGCCCAAATGTAAATGATGATTGTTGGGGAGTTGTGAATAACACCGGGATTTATTTTAGCATAATTTTACCATATTTTGTAGGGGCGGGTTCGCCAACCATATATAACAATTACCAACCATCTATATAAACCCGCCCTGCCACCACCTATAACCCACATCAGCCTAAAATTTGCCTCGCATCGCCCAAATGTAAATGATGATTTTTGGTTGGGTGGGGGCGGGTTTTTTAGATTGTTTATTTCAGGCAATTATGGTTGGTGAACCCGCCCCTACAGGATGTATGAAAAATCATTTTGATTGTGCGCGGGTGGCCAGAAACCGGGTTTTTGGGAGATACTTCATTACAGTCGATAAAAATCGTAAACACCCGGTTTATTTGGAATTTTAACCGCAGATTTTCATGCTAACGCCTAGATAATGCTACTTTGGGCATTAATCTATCCAAAATTTGCTCGATCGCAATTACTGTCCAATCAATATCCGCTTCTGTGGTTTCTCGTCCCAGACTCAACCGAATTCCACCAACGGCACCGATTTCGTCATATCCCATTGCTAATAATATCGGACTAGGAGTTAGTTGGCCGCTGCTACAAGCAGAACCGGAACTAATGCCAATTCCTGCTAAATTTAGCTGCCGCACTAGAGTTTTGCCTGTTATTCGCCCTGTATCTCTCTGTTGATAAGGGCGGGAGGAAGGGGAGACTATGCAAAAACTGACGTGGTGCGGCAGCCGACAATATCGATCGCCAGTTGGTACTAAACTGGGTACGTGGGATAATCGGTCAAAAAGCCGATCGCGCAATGCAATTAACCTCGGCGTTTCCACATCTATTTCCTGCAATGCTAACTCTGCAGCCACCCCAAAACCGACGATTGCCGGCAGCGCTTGTGTCCCGGAACGCAGTTTCAATTCTTGGCCACCACCGCCTAACATTGGCACTAATTCTACTCCCGGACGCACGTAAAGCGCCCCCGCACCTTGCGGCCCGTACAGTTTGTGACTGGAAACCGAAAGCAAGTCTACGGGAAGTTTCTGCACGTCTACTTGCAGCTTGCCGACCACTTGAACTGCATCGGTATGAAACATGATATTGCGATCGCGCGCAATTTGTCCTAATGCCTCAATTGGTTGCAGCGTGCCTACTTCGCTTTGTCCGTAAATGATTGAAATTAACACTGTATTCGATCGCAGCGACTCTTGCAAATCCAAAGGGTGAATTCGCCCCAATTTATCCACTGGTAGGCGCGTCACTTCCCATCCCAACTGTTCGAGTTGTCGTGCCGGTTCTGCTACTGCGGAATGCTCTACGCTGGAGATAATGATATGCTGTGGCTTTGTATAAAGACGCGCAATTCCCATAATTGCCAAATTGTTCGCTTCAGTGCCGCCACTGGTAAAAATCATCGATTCCGGTAGCGCGTTAATCAAGCTAGCAACCTGCATTCTTGCTAATTCTAAAGCTGTCGCCGCCCTTTGTCCCCACTCGTGCAAACTCGAAGGATTGCCCCACTGCTGAGTCAGGGCTTTTTGCATGGCTTGAATCGCTTCTGGGCGTGCGGGCGTTGTGGCGCTATAGTCGAGGTAAATTTGCATGATTTTAAATAACTAATGACTAAGGACTAATGACTAATGACTAATGACTAATGACTGATAACTAACTTCCTGGTTTGCAGACGTTGTAGTCTTCGTGCGACAAAACTTTTTGGGGAGTTAAGAAAGTGCCGCAATCTTCACAAAGCATTCTGTAGTTGCGAGTTACAGGAATACTGATTATCAAACGGTTGTGACGCAGGCGTTTGCCGCCGAAATCTCTGTAATTCTTATTTTCGCCCAAAGCTGCTATAATTGCTCGGGCTTTAGTGACTACGTGGTCGGGCAGACCTCTGAGATCGATGATATCTCTAGCAAATGATGCTTCCCTCTCTTGTTTTTTGGTTTGTTTTTGTGTCAGCACTTCAACGTACTGCTGCTGCGCCACCAACTCTTGCGTGCAGCGATGGCACGCTTTACCATATCCTTTGTGACCGCACGGAAAAATTCTTTTTCTTTTAGCCATAAAGCAGCGGTATCGGGTTTGACCCACGCCCCTGAATGCTGCTACCCTACCAGTGATGCTTCCGGCATCGAGGCAGTTCTACAAGACGTAAAATCTATTCCCTTGCATAAATTTAATAGGTTGTAACTTTACTTGATCGAATAGGTTTGAACTGTGGGATGGCTAATAACCTCTATATTTTTTAAAATTTTGTGGCTGTATTGTATTATCATTTACTCGGTTTCTGTTGTGCTGGGCTGGTGGCACTCAATCTGGCAGGTTGCGGACAAACAAAGCAAGACGTGCAGAATTTACCTATCACTCTGGCTCCCTTGCCTCAAGACCCCTTGTTGCAAGTATACTTCAATCAGTCGATCGCTTCGAGTTATACAGAGCCTTACCGCCAGCAAACTAGACCCGGAGATGATTTAGAAAACTCGATCGCAGTGGCGATCGCTAGTGCTGGATCGACGGTAGATGTTGCGGTTCAGGAGTTTCGCTTGCCCGGTATTGCGAGGGTTTTGGCCGATCGACAGCGATCGGGAATTAAAGTGAGATTAATTGTCGAACATATGTATAGTCGCCCTTGGAGCGATTTTACAGCTCAGGAGTTGGCGAAATTACCGGAAAGAGAGCGCGATCGTTATAGCGAATTTGTGCAACTTGCCGATCGCAATAAAGACGGTAAATTAAGCGCCGAGGAAATCAAGCAAAATGATGCTTTGGTAATTGTCAAGGATGCGGGTATTCCTGTAATTGACGATACTGCTGACGGCAGTAAAGGCAGCGGTTTGATGCACCACAAATTTGTGGTAATTGACGGCAAAACGGTAATCGTCACTTCGGCTAATTTTACCACAAGCGATATACATGGCGATTTCAAGACAGCCGCAAGTCGCGGCAATGCGAACAATTTGCTGAAAATTGAAAATGCTCAAATAGGGCAACTATTTACTCAAGAATTTAACATCATGTGGGGCGACGGGCCCGGAGGCAAACCGGACAGCAAGTTTGGCATCAAAAAGCCGTTTCGTCAAGTGCAAAAAGTAAGAGTAGGGAATTCGACAGTGGCGGTGCAATTTTCGCCGACTTCCCAGACTTTGCCTTGGGAAAAAAGCGTTAACAGTTTGATAAATCGAAATTTGGGTAGTGCGAAAAAGTCGGTTGATTTGGCATTGTTTGTATTTTCGGCTCAGCGGTTGTCCAATACTTTGGAAATTGAAGCTAGCCGGGGAGTTGCGGTGCGAGCTTTAATTGACTCTAATTTTATTTATCGCTCTTACAGTGAAGGTTTGGATATGATGGGTGCGACTTTCATCCAAGATTGTAAGTTAGAAGCTGACAATCGCCCTTGGAGAAAGCCGCTGACTACGGTGGGAGTGCCGCTGTTACCAATGGGCGATCGCCTGCACCACAAATTCGGCGTTGTGGACGGCAAAACAGTGCTTACAGGTTCTCACAACTGGAGTGAGGCGGCAAATCACGGGAATGACGAGACGCTGCTGGCGATCGAGAGTCCCAAAGTTGCGGCCCATTTTGAGCGGGAGTTCGATCGGCTTTACAAAGGTGCAATCATGGGAATTCCCGCCCGAATCAAACAGAGAATTGATGCTAAGAAAAAAGAGTGTGATTCACTACAAGCAGCATCAAAAACTACGAGTGCTAAACCTCAAATTGGTGCGGGTAAAAAGTTAGTTAATTTGAATGCAGCGACTCAGGAAGAATTAGAAACCTTGCCTGGGGTTGGCCCGAAGTTAGCCGAGAGAATTATTGCAGCGCGGCAACAGCAACGTTTTACCTCTTTGGAGGATGTGGCACGGGTACAGGGAGTCGGGGACAAGATTTTAGAGAGATGGCGCGATCGAGTAACTTGGTAATTAAGTTCGTACTCCTGAGATGTTGCACCATTCTCAAGAACAGGCAAGATGCCTGTTCCACAAGAAAATTCACTCTTTGTGGAACGGGCATCTTGCCCGTTCATAAAAGGCTTATTGACAATAGTGCAACATCTCAGTAATCAGGACTTCATTCCTGACTCTAAAAAGTTCACAGTCATAACTTCCGTCCTTGCTTTCGCAACTCAGCATCAAAGACTCAAGTCCTCACTAGAAACCTATTGGATCTACTTTGACAACACATCAGCTCTCAAGTTAAGATAACTTCTAAACAAAATGCTATCTATTCACCTGAGAGGTATAGAGAGATGAAACACGCCAGATTTATTACGGGGAGGCCACAAATCAAATTCCTAGCTATTTTGGTGGGAGCATTTTTTTTGACGCTAGCAGCTTTCACAGTTAGCGCCCAGCAGACTAGCGAAGCACAATTTAGGGTCAAAAACGAAAACGCTTTTAATATTAATTTGATTCAATTTAAGCGCACTGAATATGTAGGTGCGTGTGCTGGTACTGTCTTCTCCCCTGATTCGCAAAGCGCTCGATTTGTCTCCAGCAAAACTCCTCCGGCCCCTAACAGGAGGGTGATGATTAAAAATGTGACTGATGGCATGGAAACTAACCCCTATCCCTACACCGACAGAAGTTACGACAAAGGCGAGTTTTCCGAGGATTTTGCATTTAAGTTGGGTAACAGTCATAAAACAAGAACTTTTTCGGTTTTAGAGGGAGAAAATAAGTTTCTCTATGAAATTAAAGAAAATGACCAAGTTAGAGAACAGGGTGCGCTTACGGCTGAAGTTTCTATACAGAACTTAGGTACTTTTCCCCGTCAGCAAATTTGTCAAGATCAGGTAGAATGTCGGGATACATCTGATTGTCGCGACAGTAAAGGCCGAAAAAGAAGTTGCCGACGAGAGTGTTTTCCTGTTCAACAGTGTCGCTGTCCGTAACTGCTTGAAAAATACCTAATTCTTTTAATTAACCCCAGAGGAATAAAAGAAGAGAGGCTAAAATTAATTAAGAGAACTAAAACCGGAGCGCGGATAAATATGTCTCAGTCTGTTTTACCTGTTTCGGAAACCGATCGAGTTGATGCTTCGCCCACCTTAACTTTTGAAGAATATCTTGTCTATGAGGGAGAACCTGACGTTCTCTACGAACTTCACAGGGGAAAATTAATACCGATGGCAGCCGCAACGGCTTTACACGCAAGCATCTGCGAATTCTTAGTTTACATATTGCAGCGTTACTTAGCTGAACACAATCTCGATTTGGTGGCAAAAACTAATGTGGGAGTGAGAACGGAAGAGAATTCCTCGCGGATTCCTGATGTGATTGTTTGTACTCAAAGTCTTTGGGAACAACTGCTTGCCAGACCTGGTGCTGGCGTCTTCGATTTAGATGAAACGCCAGTGTTAATTGTTGAAGTTGTCAGCCAAAACGAGCGTCAAGATTACGTGACAAAAAGAGCAGAATACGAAAATGCTGGAGTGCCGGAATATTGGATGGCAGACCCTAAACCTAACCGGACTAGGGTCAGAGTTGTAACTTTGCCGGAAAATGAGACTGCTTACGAACAAGCGAATTTTTTCCCTGGGCAAAACATCGTGTCTTTACAGTTTCCAGATTTGATTTTATCAGTGGATCAAATTCTCTCTCCCCCACTTGTCGAAGATTTAATCAGACAAGAACAATCTCGATTACAGCAAGCTGACAGACTGGCGGCGCGCTTGCGGGAGATGGGAATAGACCCGGACGCTATTTAGCACTAAAGTGTCCTTTTGAGATTCGGAATTACTCGTTACCAGGCAGAGCCTGGTAACGCAGATCCGGAGGCTCTGCCTCCAATTTTCATGAAAGCAAACGAGGCAGAGCCTCGCTTACATCGGTTCCCAGGCACAGCCTAGGAACCAGTTAAGAAAATTGAGTTTTTGTGGAACAGGTCGGAGTGCCTGTTCCGCGAAAATCAAGTAATGGGGTGAAAGTAGAATGCCGCTCCTAACACAATATATGTTGCTAAAAGCAGCACTCCTTCGAGCCAATTAGAGCGCCCGTCGATACTGATTAGATTCGCAATTGTCACGGCGATGGCAACTGCAACTACTTCAAACGGATTGAAGTTTAAATCCATCGGCTGATGAATCACTAATCCGATAATCACCAACACCGGCGCTACCAGCAAAGCAACTAGCAAACTCGAACCCATTGCGACAGAAACTGACAAATCCATATTGTTTTTCATCGCAACTCCCACCGCAGTTACATATTCAGCGGCGCCGCCAACAATCGGCAACAGAATTACCCCTGTAAACAGTGGCGTTAATCCCAATCCTTTGGTAGTTTCTTCGACAACACCAACGAAAATTTCTGATTCAAAAGCAACGGCAACAGTTGAGGCAACTAGCACCCCTATCCACAACCACAAATTCGGTTTGTGCGTAGTAGATTCTTCTTTGGTATTTTGAGGATTTTCTGACTCTAGTTCTACTAAGCCAACATCGTAAAGATAGCTGTGCGTTTTTAATGAAAATAGCAGAGTTAAAGCATAAACTGCAATTAGGACGATCGCAGTTATTAAGGAAAGATTTTGAATGGCTGCGGGTTCGACTCCATTGGAGGTGTAAATTACCATTGTCGGCAGCAGGATGGCAATCACTGCTAGAGTCATTGTGGAACCGTTCACCCGCGCGATTATTGGCTTAAATTCCTGTTCTTTGTAGCGGATTCCTCCTAGCAGCATGGAAAATCCCATGACTAAGAGCAAGTTGCTGATAATTGTACCGGTTATGCTGGCTTTCACAATGTCAATTAAGCCGGCTTTCAGGGCAACTATGGCAATAATTAATTCCGTAGCATTGCCGAAGACTGCATTTAATAAGCCGCCTATGGAGGGGCCTGTAACGATCGCCACTTCTTCTGTTGCTGTGCTCAACCAAATCGCCAGAGGTATAATGCCTAAAGCGGATGTGATGAAAACTGCGAGGGAACCCCAGTGCAAATACTCAGCGGCGATGGAAATGGGGATAAAAATTAACAGCGCTATGGAAAGAATCTTTTTGATTGACATAGGAACTCGGATGGTGTAAGGAAGGGTGATGTCGAGTTGTCGGGGCGATCGCAAAGTTGATTTTACACTATTCAACTATTCTCTGACAATTCTGCTGGCAAGTGCGATCGATAAATGGGAATTTTTAACCGGAAATGCACCCAGAGCGAGGCAGATTGAATATAATAGAATTATATCGACATCGGTGAAAAGATATGTCTCAATCTGTAGTGCCAGTTGTTGAATCAAAGCAAATTGATACTTCACCAACCTTAACCTTTGAAGAATACCGATTTTATCAAACTGATTCCGATCTACAATATGAACTGTACAAAGGCAAATTAATTCCGATGCCAACCGCCACAGTTTTACATATCAAAATTTGCGAATATTTAGTTTACAAATTGCAGCGTTACCTAGCTGAACACAATCTTGACTTAGTAGCAAAAACAGGTCTGGGAGTAAGAACAGAAGAAGATACATCTCGGATTCCTGATGTAGTTGTTTGCACTCAAAGTCTTTTGGAACAAGCTGGTGCTAGACCAGGTTCTGGTATCCTCGATTTTGAGGAAAAGCCCCTGTTAGTCATAGAAGTAGTGAGTCAAAATCGGCGCGCAGATTATGTGATTAAACGAGCTGAGTACGAACTAGCTAACGTACCTGAATATGTAATTGTTGACCCTACACCTAACAAGGAATTGGTGCGAGTTTTAGCCTTTCCTGAAGGGGAAGACATCTATACGCAGACTGATTTTAGGGCGGGGCAACAAATAGTGTCTGTAGTATTTCCTAATCTGACATTATCAGTGAATGAAATACTGTCTCCGCCATTAGTTGAAGGGTTGATTAAAGCAGAACAAGCTCGGTTCCAGGAACTTGAGCAGCAAGCTGATGAGCAGCGCCAACGGGCGGAAAGATTGGCGGCGAGGTTGCGAGAATTAGGAGTAGATCCCGATCGCATTTAGGAGGTTTCTGTCAGATCCCCGAATTCTTAAAAAAGTCGGGGATCTGGGTATTCTGTTGTTTGAGGTGGGCTTGATACTGTGCAGCTATTCAACCCAACGCACCCGCACAAAATGAGCTTCGCGTCCCCAGAAGTCGTGACTTACAGTAATATCAACAACACTCAAATTAAACGGAATAGCAGTGGTGACGTACCGCTGAGCCAGAGCTCCCACATCAGGGGCTAACTGAGCCGCAGCAGCCGCCGCTGCACCCAAACCTAAAAGTTGTAGAATCGGCCCGCGAGGCAGGGCTAAATTGATGCCAACAGCAAGTCCTGCCGTTAGCAGCATTGCCACCGACAAATTCGTGCCACAGCGGGGATGTACAGCTAAATCCCACTCTCCGCTGGCAATCCGCTGCAAAGCCTCGCGCACTGCCTGACGCAACTGTGCAATGTTAACGTGACCATAAAGATAAAACCCTTGGTCTGTGGACATTCCGCCCAATAACTCATTATCGGTTCTTGCTGTCGTCGCACCAAACGATTGGCTTAGTACCCAAACAGTAGCGTGTTCCAAAGCATGAACTTGGCGCAAAGTCAAGACTTCCTTCAAACCGGGCACAAAATTGAGTTGTCGCAACAAATCAGCATCTTGAGTCCGCTGCGGGGCAAAGTCGAAGGGAAACTGGCCGGTGTGGCCGGAAGCAGAAGCAGTAGTTGTCATATCAAAACGCCTCCATTAACTCCAATTAAGTGGATATTTAAGATTAGCAATTCGGTTGAGAAAAAGCCGATCGTAAATTATCAATAGTTGTGACTTTAAAACCTAGCAAGGGCAGGTTTTGTGCAAAAATTATTAGCCCTCAACCTGCCCTTACTAATAGAGCGCACTTATTTCCAGTTTATCGTTCGAGCCGCTGGCCGTCGCGGAACACTCCCGGAAACCGCCGGCCACTGGTATCGATAATTGTCCCTTTGCCGTGAGGCAATCCCTTGCGGAACTCTCCCTGATAGCGGATACCATTAGCAAACGCGCAGCTACCCCTAGCATCGAGTTCTTGATTATAGAACTGTCCCGAACACCGGGTACCGTCAGCGCGGGTGAACACCCCCGTACCCAAAGGCTTGCCCCCTAAAAATTGACCGACAAAGCGATCGCCGTTAGCAAAAATGAATTGCCCCTGTCCTGTCGGCGTACCCACTTTCCAATCCAGAGAAAACGGGCCTATATAGCGATCGCCATTAGTAAAAATAGCTGTCCCGGAGCTGATTCTGCCATCTCGGAATATGCCCTCGACGCGGGCGTCGTCCTTAAATATAAATTGTCCTCGACCGTTTGGCTGGCCTTGACGGAACTGCCCCTCATAGCGATCGCCGTTGGAATATACGTATACCCCAGTGCCACTCGGCAAACCGTTAACGAACTGTCCGATGTAGCTATCACCGCCGTCATAGTCGCACCTAACTCTACCTGTAGCGATAGCTGGGACGCAACGACCACTCGGAGCTCCTACCCCTACTTGCGCCATTGATGGCAAGGGATAAGTCGCGTAACTACCAATTCCCAACACTGATGTAACTAATAGAGCGATTCCACTGGTTTTAAAACGGGAAATCATTAACAAAGTCTCTCCTATACGCTTCTGGATATTATTTTGCTTCGTCATTTGTCTTTTGTCCGATTTCTGGTCAAAAGTGGCCTGAAAACCTCAATTTATGCTTTACGAAACTCCGCGTTTGCCGTTGCGAAATACCCCCGGAAAGCGCCTGCCGCTAGCATCGATCATCGTTCCGACACCGTGAGGCACTCCCTTTCGCAATTCTCCTTCATAGCGCGTACCGTTGGGGAAAGTGCAGGTGACACTAGCATCTAGTTCTTGATTAAAAAATCTGCCGGAACAGCGAGTGCCGTCTTTGCGTACTAATACCCCTGGGCCAAAGGGCGAACCTGCAAAGAATTGTCCTTCGTAGCGATCGCCGTTGGAGTAAAAAAATTGACCCCGCCCTGCTGGTTGGCTGCTAATAACATTAGTCTGAAGGTTCTGGACGACTCCGAAGTCTCCCACGTAGCGCTCACCGTTGGGGAAAACCACCGTCCCATATCTCATCGTGCCGTCTTGGAACACGCCTATGTAGCGGGCATCATCTTTAAAAATGAATGTCCCTCTACCATTGGGCACTCCCTTCCGAAATTGTCCTTCGTAGCGATCGCCATTAGCGTAAACGTAGACTCCACTGCCGTCGGGGAGGCCGTTAACGAAGTTTCCCTCGTAATTATCGCCTGTCTCGTAATTGCATTTCACTCTTCCCGTCGGAGGATTTCCTTGGCAGAAGGGAGAGCGTTTTTCTTCTTCGGGTTTTGCCTCTGGTGTTGGCTGTGGTGTTGGTTGAGCCATTGATGGCTGGGGATTCAAGAGATTAGTGGCGCTGCCTATACAAGAAGCAACTAATATCACCATCCCTAATTTTTGAATTGAACCGAGCATGAGAAATCTCCTTTGACTTCCATTACTAATAGGGATTTTATAGAAGCTAAGACTCGCTGAAAAGTCTTCTATTTTTTAATCCCTAATGTTTCTTCCCAGAAGCGACTAACTCACTCTATATTAATTTTACCTTCAGATTCGATATCAGCCATAAACCCTAAGGGCAAAAATTAGAGTTTTTGCCCTTAGCATTTTTCATGCTTTAATGTCAATTTTCAGCGCCGCGTTGAGCTATTCGGATTTGGCCGACGGCTAATAACTGCATTGGCGGGTTTTTGTTCGCGACTTGCAGGTTTTTCGCCAACACCTTTGGCTACCTCAACGCCGTTTTCCTCTAGAATTACGACGGGATCTCCTCCGGGCTTGATATCCACCCGCTTCACCAACACTTGCCCGTTAGACAACCGCTGCCCGACTTTGACATATCGGCTGGTTGGTTCATTCGGTACTTTGACAATCACTTGCGTCTCGTTCCCGACTTTTACCACCCCACTGACTTCAGTGCCTGTAGCGAGGTCAGTAGAAGGCGGTGGCGGTGCTGCAGGAACTACGGGTATCTGGGGAGGAGGTGGGGGATTGGGGTCTCTCCACTGGGGCGGGCGCTTGTCTACTGGCAGTTCCGGCAGATCCGGCACTCCTATGGGTCTAGCTGCAATGGGCTGGGGCGGGCGCGGGGGTGCAGGACGGCGCGGATTCCTACCGGTAGTTGGTGATGAAGTTGGACGGCCGCCCAATTGAGGCGTATTGAGTCCCGGAACTTGGCGCGGCGAGCCAATTTCCGATCCATCGCCTCCCGGCAGAGAAGGATCTCCGGGGCGACTGCCCAATTGAGGCGTATTGAGTCCCGGAACTTGGCGCGGCGAGCCTATTTGCGCGCCTTCGCCTCCGGGAAAACCTGGCTGTCCGGGGCGACTGCCCAATTGAGGCGCATTAAGTCCCGGAACTTGGCGCGGGGAGCCAACTTCCACGCCTTCGCCTCCCGGCAGAGAAGGATCTCCGGGGCCCGCTGCTATTAACGGTGATCCCGCTGGGCGACGCCCTACTGGCGGGGGGTTTAGCCCAGGCACTTCTGGCAACCGGGCTAATTCCCGACCCAGGGCCCTCTCGCCTTCGGGCTGACGATTTGTCGGACTTTCGGATAGAACTGGCAGAAGAGGAGCTTTTGCGATTGTTCGCGCCTCATAGTCTTGATCGCGGAGGGCTGCATCAAGTCTATTCTTACCCTGTCGCCAAACTGCTTGCAGCAAATTTCCTCGCGTCACGCAAGAAAGTTCCCCCCTTCTTACTGTCGGCGGTCGATATACCTCAATTGCCTCGGCAATTTCCGGCACGATGGAACATCGGAGAGCATCAGCAGGTGATCTTTCTCCATAAATGTCCCACAAGTTTGAGGCTGTCCGATATTCATCCAGGGCCTTTTCTATTCTTCTGAATAATGGTCGGTTAGTTAGTAGTAACTCTCGTCTGACTACACCAACATTATCCTCTCTCAATGTTCCGTAAATAGTGTCGACCAATGTACCCACATCCCTATCGTACTCAGAGTTTTGTGTGGTCTCGTCTAGCAAAGCCTGAAGCGTCCTGAATTCGTTGACAACGCGTCTTGCTGTCGGGCTGAGATTGATTTGGGGAGCGGCCGGGCCTCTGAGCTTAGTTCCTCCAATTTGGACTGGGCGGGATAGTTCTGGCAGTTTAGGTATCATTGCCACCTGTCGCTGTGGCAGTTTGGGCAACGGATTGGCTGTCATGGGCCCTGCTGGGACTCCGCCGGGGATATCGCCAACTCCGGGAGGGTTTTGAACTGCGATCGGTGGCAGCGGCCCAAAGGGGTCTAACTGAGAAGGATTCGGTGTCACAGGGCCTTGGGGCACCGGCTGAAGCGGAAGCGTTGGATTCCTGTTTTTGTTGTTGCCGATGCCTGTTTGAGCCTGTCTCGCTCGTTCGTCTGGGTTGGTCGATCGAATTAACCCTGGAGGCTGGGCCGCTACTACTGGAGACTGGAATGTCTGAGTTCCTGGGGTGGGGCTGGCAGAGGCTGCCGGAGATGGAGAGGCTGCACTGGGGCTGGGGCTGGGGCTGGCTGTGTTGCTGCCCTCGCCACCACAGCCTGCGATCGAGAAAGCTAGTAGTCCTATAGTTGCAAAATATAAAAGTTTGTGCATTGCCGATCGTCCCCAAATGCTTAATTTCAAGATATCCAACAAGGCTCTGCAATTACAGCCTGTTGCCGTTTATCAGTTTATCTGTGTTCGATGTTATGCGATCGCTTGAAAATTGCCAAGTTTTCCTCACGATCCGATCGGACTCTTCGGCCGCTGGGTTTTGTGGAGCAAGTTAGGATATCAATGGCGGTCGTTGTGGGAAATATTGAAGCAATCAAGGTATTTAGATCATGGCAAAAGTGATTCTCAAGCGGATTTGGCGATCGGGCTTTGTTTTTGCGACCGTTTTGGTGGGTGTGGGATCGGTGGGGGGCGGCCAGGTGCATTCTGATTCACATCAGCCAGAAACCCAGGTGATGACATTGATGCCCGATGTGAGTTCCCAGCAGCACGCGCGGCGCAGCTATCCCGTTCCCCGCAGGGGTTCCCGAAGGGTAGGGAATCGCACTATAACGGGATCGGGATTGACAACTGGCAAATTGTACTCTCAGTTTTGGAACCCGTCAAATGGTGGTGCCAAACCCCCAGCAAATCAACGGGCGAAGCCTCCGGGGAATCCACAGGTATTTCAAGCTAAAATCAAGCGTCGCGCAGGCGGGACGCCGGTGATTGATGTGGTATTTAACGGCAACCAGACTTTTGAGATGATTCTCGATACCGGCGCCAGTGGCACTTTGATTTCTCAGCGGATGGCTACTGCACTGGGAGTGAGGCCGGTGCGTACCATCAGAGCGGGGATCGCTGACGGTAGCTTTGTCGAGTTCCCCATCGGCGTAGTGCGATCGATTCGGGTTGGGGGTGCTGCGATCCAAAATGTCGAAGTGGCGATCGCCAAACAAATGCCAATAGGTCTGCTCGGTCACGATTTCTTTGGCAATTACGATGTCAAAATTAAAAAAGATGTTGTAGAATTTTATGTCCGCTGAAAGTGAGCCGATTCGGAAACGGATTTTTGCTCAACTGGTTTAAAGTTATTCCCAGCCCAGTCAAAGCTGTTTAATCTATTCCTTGAGGCAGTAGTAAAAGTCCGCCATCTGTGGTATTCTTTTTAGTGTTTAAATAGCAACCTACCGTTAAACAATTCGTGAAAATGCGGCCGCAAAAGCAGGGTCGCTGTTGGTGAGATAGGTAACAGCCTCCGACTGTGCATTCACAGTACAGCCCAAGGCAATCAATTAAACAATTCCCAAAGCAGGTCGAGATTAGTTCCCACAATGCTGTGGCTAAGGGAATTTTGGTTGGCATTGTTCAGCCGGAGCCGAGAAAATATGTAAACTGATTAGCGGCAGATGTTCCGCAAAATCGGAAATCATGAAAATCGAGAAATTAATTATTGTAAATAAGGTATTCACATGGCACAAGCGTCTGTATCTCCTGTAGTGCTGATTATTCTAGACGGCTGGGGTTATCGTGAAGAAAAAGACGGAAATGCGATCGCCACTGCGAAAACACCCGTGATGGACAGTCTCTGGGCCGCTTATCCCAGAACTCTGATTAAAACATCGGGCCGGGCGGTAGGGCTGCCAGACGGACAAATGGGTAACTCAGAGGTTGGTCACTTGAATCTGGGCGCGGGTCGCGTGGTTCCTCAAGAGTTGGTGCGGATCTCGGATGCAGTGGAAGACGGTTCTTTGCTCAACAATAAAGCGCTGGTTGGGCTTTGCGAGAAAGTTCGCGCCACGGGCGGCAAGTTGCACCTGACTGGTCTTTGTTCTGAAGGTGGGGTTCATTCCCATCTCAGTCATATTAAGGGTTTGCTGCAATTAGCAAAAGCACAGGGAATTTCGGATGTTTGCATTCACGCGATTACAGACGGCCGTGATACTACTCCGAAAGAGGGTGTCGAAGCTCTAGGCAAGATTGAAAGTTATATCGCAGAGGTAGGGGTGGGTCGGATTGCGACCATCAGCGGCCGCTACTACGCGATGGACAGGGACAAGCGCTGGGATCGGGTGCAGCGGGCTTACGAGGTGATGACGACTGAGGGTGCGCCTGACGGTCGATCGGCGGTTGATGTGTTGCAGGCCTCTTATGCTGAAGGAGTGACCGACGAGTTTGCAGTTCCGACTCGGATTGCTCCGGGGGCTGTGGCATCGGGGGATGGGGTAATTTTCTTTAATTTTCGCCCGGACAGGGCTAGAGAATTGACTCAGGCTTTTGTGGTGCCCGATTTTAAGGGGTTTCAACGGCAGTTAATTGAGCCGCTGGCGTTTGCGAGTTTTACTCAGTACGACCCGAAGTTGTCGTCGGTAATGGTGGCTTTTGAACCGCAGAATTTGAACAATATTCTGGGCGAGGTGATTTCTAAGCACGGTTTGCAGCAGTTGCGGACGGCGGAAACTGAAAAGTACGCTCATGTGACTTATTTTTTTAATGGGGGTCTGGAAGAGCCTTTTATCGGGGAACACCGGGAGTTGGTGCAGAGTCCGATGGTGGGGACTTACGATGAGGCGCCCCAGATGTCGGCGGATTTGGTGACGGATGGGGTGGTGACGGCTTTGGAAAAAGGCATCTATTCGTTGATGGTGATTAACTACGCTAACCCGGATATGGTTGGTCATACGGGGATGATGGATGCGACGATAATTGCGATCGAAACTGTGGATAAATGTTTGGGGCGGCTGGTAAGCGCCATTAGTAAAGCTGGGGGAACGGCAATTATTATTGCTGACCACGGAAATGCTGAGCAGATGTTTGACGATGACGGGAATCCCTGGACGGCTCACACTACTAACCCCGTGCCGTTTATTCTGGTAGAAGGTGAAGGTCTGAAGATTCCGGGCCACGGAACGGATGTTCCTCTGAGGGCGGATGGTTCTTTGGCGGATATTGCGCCGACGATTCTGGAGCTGTTGAGGTTGCCTCAGCCCCCGGAGATGACGGGACGTTCTATGATTGAACCCGCTAATTTTGAAGTTCGCGCCAATCGCACTCCGGTGCGAGTCCGATTGTAGTAGGGACGCAGGATTAGGGACAAAGGCGCTGTGCATTGGTGTCAACTTAAGCTGTCATCCGCCCAGTCCTCCCGCCCATCCGATAGTCCGCCAGGGAATGAATTCCCTGTCTAATAGCGAAAGTCCTCTCAAGAGGACTAATGAGTTTAAAAATTCGGCGTTGGTGAATTGGGGTATGAAATTTGTAGGGGCAATCCCCCCGTGGTTGCCCCACTGCTGACAGCGTAAGCACTTAGAATTACCCCATCAGGCAAAATCATACTTGGATTCAGCAGCACCAAAAATTCTTCTTTTCAGTCCTCTTAAGAGGACTTTCGCTTTGAGACAGGGAATTCATTCCCTGGCGGACTGGCGGACTAACAGCTTAATTTGACAACAATGGGTACGATGCTGTGTCCCGGAGGAGATTGTGTGCGATCAACCGAATTTGATATGATAATAAATTACCGATTACTAATTACCAATTACCCCCGATTATGGATATTGTTTCTGTGTTACAAGTTATCTGGTCTTTGTCTGCTTTAGGACTTGTGATTTTTGTGTTGCTGCACAGTCCTAAAGGCGATGGTATTGGAGGGATTGGCGGACAAGCTCAATTGTTTACCAGCGCCAAGAGTGCAGAAACGAGTCTGAACCGCATTACTTGGGGTCTGTCTATTGTTTTTATGGGTTTGACTGTGATTTTGAGTGCTGGTTGGTTGACGCCTAAGTTATAAAATTTGGATTTGTAACCACATTAGCTCACGGGCGGGACGCCCGTGCCACATTAGTTCACGGGCGAGACGCCCGTGCCACATTAGCTCACGGGCGAGACGCCCGTGCCACATGAGTTCACGGGCGAGACGCCCGTGCCACATTAGCTCACGGGCGAGACGCCCGTGCCACATTAGCTCACGGGCGAGACGCCCGTGCCACATAAATAAATATTGTGGGGAGTAGGGGTTGGGCTTCTAGCCCGCCCTAAAGATTAAATTTAAGTGCGGTTGCAAAAATGCGGTTGGGGAAAGTGACATTAAAACCTCGATTGCTGGCTGGTTTGGGATTGGCTTTATGTTGTTTTAGCCTGATAATTTTTACTCAGGTTAATACTCCGGCGGCGACTCTTTCTTCTCTCCCGAATAGTTTCCCGAATCCACAGGTTCATCCTTTGCCGCCAACGCTGGCGAATTGGCAAGATTCCACGGATAGTGGTGATTATTTTGACCAGGTTAAGCCACCGAATTTTGGTCATTTGTTGTGGTCGAAGTTTCCGATTCAGGTTTATGTTGAGCGTCCAGTTGATGGTAATAAGTCTGAAGAATGGGTGGGGGCTGTGTTGGATGTTGTCCGGGAATGGGGGGTCTATTTGCCTTTGGAAGTGGTGGATATTTCGGAGGTGGCTGATATTAGGATTTTACGTCGGGCTCCGCCTTTGCGTCAAGGGGTTTTGCGATCGCGCTCTGGAGAGGCTACCTATGAATTGTACCCCGGTCGGGATGGGGATAAAACTGTGTTATCTCATCGGTTTTCGGTTTATTTGAATCCGAATCAAGTGGGTAAGTATATTCCGGCGACGGCGCGGCACGAGTTGGGTCACGCTTTGGGAATTTGGGGCCACAGTTTGATGGAAACTGATGTGCTTTATTTTTCTCAGGTGAGAAATCCTCCGCCTATTTCAGCGAGGGATGTTAATACTTTGAAGCGGGTTTATGAACAGCAGACTCGGTTAGGGTGGGAATTTCAGAGACTCGGCGATTGAAATCGCATCTACTCAAGTTAAGTTCGCTTACGCGGACTAAAAAAACATAATAGTTAATAGGAAATATCAGAAAAATGAAAGATGAATGTTTTGGGATTGTGCCGATTTTTGGAAAAGAAGCTGATGCTTTGTTTTTGTTGATTCAACATCAAGCGGGACATTGGGCGTTTCCGAAAGGTCACGCGAATCCGGGGGAATCTCCTGCGGAAACGGCAAGGCGGGAATTTCTGGAGGAAACTGGTATATCGGATTTTGAAATGCTGGATGAGCCGAGTTTTACGGAACACTATTCTTTTGTTAAGGATGGGGAGCCGATTGAAAAGACTGTGACTTATTTTTTGGGTTTTGTCAATTCGATGGAAGTTGTTTTGCAAGAGGAGGAAGTTCAAAATTCTGCTTGGCTTTCTTTTGAGGAAGCTGTTACACGGATTACTTTTGATGCCAACCGCTTAATGTTCGCGGAAGTTAAGGCATATTTGGATAGCAGGAAGTTAAGAGTCGGCGGTTGAAACCCATCCTCTACAAAGGAAGTCTCTCTCTAAGAGATTAAGAAAATATAAGACGGATTTGGTATAAGTTCGGATAGTAAAACCCGGTAACTTTTGCGATACCGGGTTTATTAAGTGTCAGATTCTGTGGGCGAATCCTGCCGCCAATCTGAGGTTATTTCTTCGTTTTCTGAGCTTCGGCGTGGTGTTGCAAGCGAGAGAAAACGTTGTAGGCGTCGGGGCCAGGAGTATCGTGTTCGCCAGAGCCGTCCATAGGGCCGTCAATGGCTTTCCAAGCAGGAATTCCGCCCTTTAGTTCGGCTACTTTTTGAAAGCCTGCAGCGCGGAGAAGATTGGCAGCTTCGGCGGTTTGTTGGTCGTTTTCGCCGTAGATGTAGATGTCGCGGATGGGTTCTAAACTCGATTGTGCGCGCTCAACTAATTCGTCCATTGGCATCATTACCGCGCCGGTAATGTGGCTTTTGGTGAAGCTTTCAAAATCACGAGCGTCGATGATTGTGAGTCCGGGTTCGCCCCAATCTAAACGGGCTTTGAGGTCGTGGCTAGATGCTTGAGCTTTTAAACCAGGAGGGGTGGGAGTCAAATCTGGAAGTTTTTCTTTGATGTCGGAAATTTGATCGGGAATAGTTTTCATGGGTAAAATCTTGTTCAATGTTTTGATTGCTATTGCAATGTAACAAGATGTTTAGGTTGAATTCGTCTTTCTAAAGGCAGAATCCGGTATTGAACTAAAGTCGCATTTAATCTGGTTTGCTGGTTGTTAGCTGCGGTTGGGATCGCTACATTTGTTGAGGTTGCTAGAGCATAGCGGGCTGTGCTTAAAATTGTTTCGATCGCATTTGGTGCAGAGAAGTTGAAGTGCGATCGCTCGTTAGATCCGGTATTTTATCAAAGAATTCAATTTTAGTCAATCCCTATTATTTTTAAATGAAATTTGCATAAGTTGTGCGTAGCCTCGCGCGGATTTTTGCGGAAAAGTTTAAATGTTGGCCAGGAAGGTTTCTGGTAAAATCTAAGAGTAAAAACAAGTATTTAAAGGTATGAATATGTCTGAGAAAGATGAAATTCCGGTGTCTAACACTTTGACACCGGAAGAGCAAGCGGTGTGGGATGCGAAGGCGAAAGTTCGGGTACTGCTGAATTTGTGGGATTTGGGCGGCGGGAAGATGAAGGTGAAAAAGGGGGATTTGACTAAGCGGATTGTTCGCACTAATGAGACGAGTCAGAGATATCTGGGAGTGCTCGGCGAGTTGCAGGCGACTGGGGCGATCGAGTATTCGCTGGTAAATCGGGTGACGCTGGTGGAATTGAGCGCGAAAGGGAAAGAAGTTTTAGCGGAAGGCTTGAAAAGTAAGGATTCTCTGTTTGAGTTTGATGGTTCTCAAATTGGTACTCGGCTGGGAAATTCTTTGTTGAAGTGGATTCGGCATCAGGATGGTGCGGCAAGTGTTGCGGTTGAGAAGGGGAAAGGGGATGTAGGGACGATCGCATCATATAACGATTTTAAGGCTGTGGCGATCGATGTGTATGACAGCTTGAACCGGGATTATAACTTAGATGATTTAGTGCCGATTTATCGGATGCGGCGAGAAATTGGGGAAAAAGTCAGCCGTTCTCAGTTCAGCGAGTGGCTGTTGGAAATGCAGGCTAATGACATTTTCCAGCTAATGGCTGGAGAAATGCGAGACATCACCCCAGATAAACGTGAAGACTCAATCATCATTCCTGGCGGCACATTGCGTTACTATGCCAAGCGTTTGAATCCATAAAATTGTTCTCAATTTTTTTCTAGTTCGTTACCTCACCTCACACCTAATAACCATGAATAATCTACCAGTTTCTCCAATAGAAGCCATCAATGCTGCGATTCAAAATCACAATCCTTTTAGTAAATCTGGAATTGTTAAAGAACAGGCTATTTGGACAAAAGGTTTTCCTGATCTTCCTACTCTAAATGCTCACGCTTCCGATGCAATTTTTCAGGCTATTGAAAAAGTACGGACAATTCGATCTAGTCAAGAAAAGGTGACTTCACTGGTATTAACTGCTGCAATGGGAGTCGGAAAAAGCCACGTTTTGAGTCGTGTTCGCCACAGACTAGAAAGCACTGGCAGTGCTTTATTTGTTTATGCCAGTGTTAATAATTACACCGACTTGAACTTTGCAAAACATCAATTTCAGCAAACTTTAGCTAACAGTTTAAGTCGCGTAGGTAGGCAAGGTGTCATGCAGTGGCAGGAAATAGCGGCAGCAATGGCAAACGAATGTTTCAAAGCGAGGAATCCTGCTGCACCGAATCTTTCTCCTCAAAAACTACTCGATCAATTTGATGAAGTCTGTGCTAGTTGGGCTACTAAAAATAAGAATTACATGAAAGCCCTGACTAAGCAAGTTCTCAAATCCAAATCAAAGGCAGATCCTTATATTGTTAGAGCTGTTTTGTGGACTTTATCAGAATTTGAAACACCTTTTGCTATTAAATGGTTATCTGGTGAAGAGTTAGATAAATCTAAAGCTGAGGAACTAGGATTGCCAACTAATTCCGGCAAGACTAATCAGGGCAGAGAAGCAGAAGCTCTTAATAATATCCAGCAAATTTTAAATTTGGTGAGTTACTACAGTCCTATAATCATTTGTTTTGATGAAATAGATGTAGACACCAATTGTAGAGATGATGGATTCACAACCCCGCAGGTAATTGCCGATCTCGTTAAGCGTTTGTACGATACTCTCGAACAATCAGAACTCAGTCAAGGTTTGGTTATTATCACAGTAATGTCACCCGATACTTGGAAAACAGTTAATATAATGCCTGCTGGCATACTCGATCGAATTTCAACATACACACAGCGAAAACCCATCGAGTTAAAATACTTGAATGGTGATTCCTTAGTAGATTTAGTCAAGTTATGGTTGGAAGATTTTTATAATGTCAGGAATTTAACCCCTCCTTATCCCCTCTACCCATTTGAGGAAAATCAACTGAGAGAATATGGGAAAAATAAGCCAACGGTACGGGAAGCTTTGACATGGTGTGCAGAGAATTGTAAAGTTTTTATACCTCAAATATCTGAAGATCCAAAAGATGCTGTTAAGCGGTTTGAGTTGGCTTTAACCAATGAACTTGATGCAGATATCCGAGAGGAGATGAAAGATAGTGTCACAATTGCTAATGCTATTTGCTTTGGCTTTTCAACCCTGATAGGTGAGACTATTGACAACGTAAAAATTAATAATATTATGACAGATGTGAAACCAAAATTAGAAAATGGGCGTTGGATTGATTTCAAGATAATTGGTGTCGAAAATGGACAAAAGATAAAGATTGGTGTTGCAGTCATTCAAACTTCTCAATCTGACTTAGTTGCAGGATTAAGGCGCTTAATTGACTATCAAAAATTTGATTTAACGCGGGGTTGTTTAGTCCGTTCTCAATCAAAAATAGAGAAAATGAGCAAAAATTCTCAAGCCTACAAGCTACTAGAAAAACTCGTATCAGTAGAAAAAGGCGGTGAGATTGTGTATTTGATTGAAGAGCAAATAAAACCGCTGATTGCTCTTCGTGCTGTTTATGAAAAATGCACAGAGTATAATTTAACAAAAGACGAGGTTTTGGCTTTTATGTCTCAGAAGAAGCTCATTTTTTACAATCTTTTACTGCGAGAAATTTTGAGCGATCCGTCCAATCAAATGCCTGTAGTCGATGATGAAGATGAACTCGACCTTTTAGCAGACATTTTCAACCATTCCAACAGTGATGATACAGATGCTGGTGATCTAAGCGGCTCATTTAGTTAAGTATGAACCAATCAATTTTACTTCAAACAGCGCTGGCTTTACCAGTTCCAGATATCGAAGCTTTAATCCAAGGACAATCTATCGCAGCTATACCTCGGATGTTCCTGAATCCGGGGCGAACATTTGCCCTCTATCCAGCCGATATCTCGATTAATTTGCTGCCTCACGAACAACATTATCGCTCAAGTTTTTGGCCTGTTGCTCAAAACGCACTTGCTCAGTTAAATTCTGAGAAAGTTTTCATTAAAGCTTGGGCTAGATGTGAATTGTGCCAAATACTAAACGATCCTGAATCATTAGAAATTTTGTCGCAGTTAACAGTCTGGACAACAGAGGCATTACAGCAAACTCTCCTAGAAAAACCTTATCTTTTTATAGCTCATCTTCGCGTTTATCTGCTACCTCAGCCGCTGGAAATGCCAGTGCATCCGAGCGGCAATTTTGTATCTTTGCCCAAATCCCTAACTGTTACTGATTCAACGCCTGTGTTGAGCGAGTCTATGTTTGCCAAACGCCGTCAAAAGCTGGAAAAACTAGAGCCGCCAGAACATCCAGAATTGGAAGAGTTGCAAAGTGCATTAGTGCTTTTATCCACCACCAACCCAAAAGCCAAACAACTAGACGCAGAAATCAAAATGTTTCTAGGTTGGTCGGAAAAATTACCAGCAGCAAAACCAGATATAGATTTAGATTGGATTAAAACGATCGCAGCTTTGGGAAATCGCAGCATAGAACTACAAGAAAAAAAAAGCAACTATCAAGCAGGGACAGATTTTGAGAATGTCACACGTCAAAGCCTTGAATTCTTAGGATTCAAGATAGAGAATGAGTACAAAGGCGGTGCTGGTGGTTTGGATTTATTTTGTTCCAAACCTTACCCCTTAGTTGGTGAGTGTAAAGCGGGTAGGCTTATCCCTAGTCGAACTGCTGAGGAATTGATTAAACTAGGAGGAATGCACTTAGGTGCGGATAAAATTTTAGGATATACCAAGTTAGTGATTGGCCCTGGCAATCCTTCGGCGGATATGTTGAAATCAGCACAACAATGGAAAATTAGTATTATTAATGCCATGACTTTACAGAAGCTAGTTGAGTTAAAAGCTAAATATCCAGGTGCTGTCAACTTAGTTGAACTCAAGCCCTATCTAGAAATGGGGCGGCAAATTGACGACAGAATTAAGGATTATATTGAGAAAGTTGAAAGAGAAATTAGGCTGCGATCGCAAATCATACAAGCAGTTAAACAACTTTGCTCAGATAGCGACTTTACAACGGTTGTTGAGATTAGAGTTCAATACAATGCTACATTTGCCGCCACTGATTCTAAGCTGACAGAGGAATCAGTAAAGGATTTGACTATAGAACTTTCTTCACCGCTGACTGGTTACTTAGGGCGAATTAAAGGAGAAAATGGGCAAAGCGATCGCTTTTATTTCCTGCGCGACTTGCCACTAGATGATTGAGATAGATCAATGGCGATTAAGAGCGGGATAGCTTCGCTTCACGTACTTGATCTAATTTCCTACACAGCATCAGGATCTACGCCCAATTCCCGCAACCTTGCCGCCAATCTTTCAGCGCGTTGATGTTCCTCTTGGGCACGTTGACCCTGCTCTTGGGCCCGTTGGCGTTCCATTGCAGCTTCCTGTTCGAGTTGCCGCAATTGAGCGTTTTCTGCCTTAACTAACTCCTCTACCAATGGCGGGTTTAGTATTTCATCCACCGATAAAACTAGATCGGGAAATACTACAGATTCCATTTCCTCACCAGGCAAGAAATCTGTATACGTGTAACCATCTTCACCTTCAATCAATGCAAAAAGCCGGATTTTTTGCTTCCCCGTTTTAGGGTCAACAATGCAATATTCTGGCACATTCGCTAATTCGTACTCTCCGCGTTTAATCACGTAATCTTCGCGGCGATTTTCGCTGACTACTTCTACCACTAACAGCGGCTTTTCATCAAATTCGAGGATACCTGCACCTGGTCTAGCAGCAGCTTGTTCCAAAAGACTTTGAGTGCAGACAACTACATCGGGAATCCGAGATTTATCTTCATCTGTTCTCACTCCCAGACCCGTTTTTACTACTAAGTCAAGATTGTGTTCAGCTAGGTAACGCTGCAATTGGTAAACAAAATATTCGCAAATTTTGATGTGTAAAATTGTGGCTGTTGGCATCGGGATTAATTTGCCTTTGTACAGTTCATATTTTACATCAGATTCTCCTTGATAAACTCTGTATTCTTCAAAGGTTAAAGTTGGGGAAGTATCGAGTTGCTGGTCTGGTAAAACTGGGGCGATCGATTGAGACATAGGTTTTGGTATGAGTTTGCCTTGATACAGTTCCTATTGTAGTTCAGTTCACCATTTGGGCGATCGCCTCAACAAGGCTGTAGCTGCCTCACTGTCGAGAGGTTTAGAGAAAAAGTACCCCTGACCGTACTCGCAGCCGATCGACCGCATTTGAGCCAATTGGACGGCGGTTTCGACACCTTCTGCCACTACCTCCATCCCCAAACTGCGGGCCAGCATGACGATCGCCCGCACGATTTCCAAATTTTCCCCCATTTCCCCGATGCGACTGACAAAAGAGCGATCGACCTTCAAAATATTAATCGGGAACTTGTGCAAATAACTCAGAGACGAATAACCAGTGCCAAAATCATCAATGCACAAATCAATCCCCAAGTCTCTCAACTGCGAAAGCATCGCCGCCGCCGCTTCCCCATCTTCCATCACCACACTCTCAGTAATCTCCAACTTCAAACAGCGAGCATCAACACCTGTTTCCTGCAAAACTTGCTTAATTTGCTGGATGGATTCCGGTTCCGAAAACTGCCTCCCGGAAAGATTTACTGCTACAGTCAGCCGCGAATTTCCCCCAGGTAAATTCAAACTCTGCCACTTAATAATTTGGCGGCAGCTTTCGTTCAAAACCCACAAACCCAAAGGCATAATTAACCCAGTTTCCTCCGCCATCGCAATAAATTCCATCGGGGAAACTAAACCCCGTTCCGGGTGCAGCCAGCGCACCAGCGCCTCAAATCCGATAACAGAACCAGTTTTCAAACTAACGATCGGCTGATAATAAACAGTAAAAGGACATTCCAATTTTAAAGCGGTCACTTGCGACTTCGGACGCTCCAATCTGCGATCGATTTCACTCATCGGCGAGTTTTCCGCCGCCGTCCCACACGCGAAATCCACGATCGAATATTTCAAATTTAATTCTTCAACCGACTCCCGCAAATCGTGTTCCAAGTGCATCAAAGCCACAGCGCGAGCGTGCATCGCACTGGTAAAAACTTCGTAGCGAGCTTTACCGAGAGCTTTTGCCCGGTACATCGCAATATCAGCATCGCGCAAAATATCTCCCGGCCACTGATATTTGTCGGTATTCAAAGCAATGCCGATGCTAGCAGTAATTAAAACTTTATTACCTTCCAAATTCAGCGGTCGTTCGATCGTTTTGAGAATTGCCTTTGCTTGGGCGATCGCCTCATCAACACCATGAATGTCTTCCAGCAAAATCACAAACTCATCTCCCCCCAGACGAGCCACCGTATCGCCTGGCCGCAAACAAGTCAAGAGACGACGAGCCACAGCCACCAACAGCCGATCGCCCGTGCGGTGTCCCTGACTGTCATTAATCACCTTAAACCTGTCCAAATCCAGAAACAGCACCGCAAACTGCTCGCTCGGATGCCGTTGGGCGCGGGCAAAAGCTTGCCCCAACCTGTCAGTCAACAAAGCACGGTTGGGCAACTCCGTCAGCGCATCGTGCAAAGCATCGTGCAACAATTGTTCTTCAGCCAGCTTGCGCTCAGTCACGTCGTGACAGTTGACCACAATTCCCCGCACCGAAGGTTCGTTGAGCAAATTAGTCGCCACCGCTTCCAACACGCACCAGGAACCATCCTTGTGTTGCACTCGGTATTCCGCCATTCCCAGGCTAACTTTCGGCATTTGCATGACACCTTTGAACACTTGATCCACTATCAGCAATTCGTCAGGGTGAATCAAGTCAAATATAGATCTGCCGAGCACTTCCGCCGTCGGGTAGCCCAAAATCCGCTCTAGGGAAGGAGAGACATAGCGGCAAAAGCCTTTCTCGTCGAGAATCACAATAATGTCTCTAGCATTTTCAATCAACGATCGAAAGCGCTTTTCGCTTTGCCGCAGCTCTTGTTCGGTGCGCTTTCGATCGGTAATATCGGTATTCATGTAAATCAGACCGACAATTTTCCCTGTAGCGTCTTTAATAGCATCGGCCCGCAGCAACACTTGCAAAGTTTCACCGCTTTTAGTGCGGTTGATAATTTCACCAAACCAAGAATAACCTTGGGCGATCGTGTCGAGTACCTCCCTGGCGACTGCGGGGTCAGCAAAAACTGCCGATATACCTCCGGCTAGTTTAAATTCCTCTGCGGTGTCCCACTCAAATAGCTGAGAAAACGCTTGATTTTGATAGATGTGAGTGCCGTTCGCATCGCTGATGCCGATCGCGTCACTCGAACTTTCCACCGCCTTGCGAGTCAGCACCAGAGCTTCTTCTGCCCGCTTGCGCTCGGTAATGTCAATCCCCACCAGACAAGCAGCTTTGCCCTCATCGTACTTTTGAGCCACAATCAAATAGTATCCCTCCGACTCTCCCCCATCGGTTTGTACCTTAACGTTGAGTTCTTTAACCGCTTCCGTAGCGTCGTCGGCAAAAAACTCCACCACAAAAGAGTTAAAATCCGAGCTAGCAGCCAGAAAACCAATATCTTGACCGACAAAAGCCGACGGCGGCAAACCATGCAGTTTGGCTAAGTGCTGGTTAACCCCCAAATAGCGCAAATCCGAGCTAATCCAAGATACCGTTCCCGGAACTGCTTCCAAAATCGTTTGCAGTTGGTCGTTCGCTTGCTGCAATGCTTGCTGCACTTCACATATTGGTTCCGACAAATCATACTGAACTCCTACAAAGTGAGTCAAATTAGCGTTGTCGTCTCGCACGGGAGATAGCGATAATTTGCTCCAAAAAGGAGTGCCGTCTTTGCGGTAATTTTTGATTGGTGTCTGGATTGCTCGACCTTGGCGCAAGGCGTCGCGGATTTTAGCTACAGTAGTTCGATCGGTATCCGGGCCTTGCAAAAATCGGCAATTGCGCCCCAAGATTTCACTGGCGCAGTAACCCGTCATCCGTTCAAAGGCCGGATTGCAATAAATTATGGGACAATCGGGTGCATTGGCGTCAGCAATGACAATGCCGCAGCTACTAGCTGCCAAGGCTCGATCGCGTAGCCACAGTGCTTCTGACGCACTATGGCGATCGTCGGCACTCCCCACTTCACCTAAATTAGAAATTGACTGGTTCTCCCGATCTCCCATCAGCCGAACTTTCAAGCAAACCTTTACAATTTCCGAGTTGCTTCTTACTTTAACGTTTTTCAGGACTCGCGCAACGTAAATTGTATCTTGGTATTTAAGTAAGCGGGATTTAACTCAGATGTTGCACCATTGTCAAGAACGGGCTCTCCGGCCCGTTCCACAAAGAATAAGTTTTCTTCTTGTGGAACAGGCATCTTGCCTGTTCCTAAACGTTCCACAAAGAATAAGTTTTCTTCTTGTGGAACAGGCATCTTGCCTGTTCCTAAACAAGTAATTGACAATGGTGCAACATCTGAGATTCAACCTTAGTTGTTAGTTGTATTTTATACGCTTGCTGTTGGGCATTTAAAAAAGCACATCTTCACATCCGCAGTGAAAAACCCTCTATTCTTCCCCCCCTCAGACTCTCTCCCCCTCTCCCCTTCTCCCTGCGCCCTGCCAATCACGATCCGCAGCAGCTTATTTAGCAGGAGTGGCACCTTGAGAACTAGGCGGCGCAATATTAATTAATGGCAAAGTTCCGCCTCCTCCCATTACTGTCGGAAACTGGCCGTTCCATTTTTCAATAGCTTGCTGCTGCAAAATTTCGGCTGTTAATGTTTGCCGCTGCAAGCGTTGAGCTTCAGCTTTACCTTTAGCACGGTTAATTTCAGCTTTAGCATCTTGGGTTGCTTTTTGAACAGTAAATTCTGCTTGTTTAGCTTCTTGTTCGGCTATTTGTTTGGATTCGATGGCTTTGCTAAATTCTGGAGAAAAGCCAAAATTTATTAACGAAACATCTCTGACAATGACGCCGTAAGGTTCCAAACGCTTTTTAAGGCTGTTGTCGATTTCTGTTTTGAGTTCCGTGCGCTTAGTGATAATTTCTTCTGCGGTCTTTTTAGAAGTTGCTGCTTTGAGAACTTCCGAAATTGCCGGACTCAGAATGCTGGCAACAATTTGTTCTTCGTCTCCTATTTGTTGGTAAATTTGATTTACTTTTGCGGGGTCAACATTCCAGTTAACTGCCAAATCGGTCGTAATGCTTTGCAAATCTTTGGATGCTGCATCTGCTTTTAAATCTGTTTTTTGTACCCTCACGCTGAGAGTTTTTACAGAGGTGACGATCGGGAAAATCGGGTGAATGCCTTCATCTAAAATCGTGTTTTGAACTTTCCCGAAGCGCATCATAACGCCGCGTTCCCCTGGGCCGACGAGGGCAAAAGGTCTTAAAATCAAGGCGGCGATGATGAAGACGATGCCACCGACGATGTAGAGAGCTAGGTTGTACTTAACACTTTGCATGGTTTTCATATGTTAATTCACCTATGTTGTGTTACTTGATGTTAGTTTTATATTCATCTTATCTAAGATTATAGCTTCATGTTAATGGTGCAACAACTCATAAATTAAGGGAGCATCTCACCTTTGCGGCCAAGCTAGAAATTGGAGTTTTGAGGCAGGAGGCAGGAGGCAGGAGGCAGAAGGAAAGAGGAAGAAGGAAGGAGCCACAAGAAGGAAGGAGCCAGAAGAAGTATTTTTACAAATATGAGATGCTCCCTAAATTAATTGATTCTTTTTCATAAAAGTCATATACTTGCGAGGGTCTGGGAACCTCTTAGCTCGATGAGCGGGGATGAACAATGGCACTTGTAGCAGGGTGAGATTATTGATGAATAAATGTTTCAATCATCTTGACAAACGGGAGTTTTTTAGATAAAGCAGAAGTAAATAGATAGCTCGATCGCTCTGGGACAATGGATAAAATGGCGATCGGAAAGAGAAAGCTTTCTAGAAAGCCAAAAAATCAGCATCAAATAGGTATTTTTTGTAAATTTTGAGTAGAAAATTGGAGAAGGATGCCGATAAAACCTTTGGGGGTTGGTTCCAGCACAAGCGAAAGATAGAATTTCACTCTCCAACGTACAGACTCTATTTGTAGAATTGGCATCGGCCCGCCTTGCTCAACCCTCCTGAGTAGAAAAAAAGACTCCTTGGGCAAGTTGGGAATTTATGGCTACAAACGATAAAGATCCGAGTTTAAAAATGCCCGAAAATAAGTTAAGCTTAGATGAGAACGGTTGAAGAGAAATCAAAATGTTGCAGCGACACCCTTGGCCGCAGACAGTTGAAGAGGCGATCGCCATTCAAGAACAGCTTCGGTCAGAGGTAATTACCGAAAATCAACTGGACACAGTTCGGTACGTCGCAGGCGTAGATGTCGGCTACGACAGTGCAAACGATGTATCGCGGGCCGCTGTAACAGTTCTGAGTTTTCCCGACTTGCAGTTGCAGCAGCAAGCTGTAGTTCGCAGTCCTACAACTTTTCCTTATATTCCGGGTTTCCTGTCTTTTCGAGAAGTGCCGGCAGTTCTCGAAGCTTTAGAAAATATCAGTTTGAGACCAGACTTGATATTGTGCGACGGTCAAGGACTAGCCCACCCCCGCAGGTTCGGTCTTGCTTGCCATTTGGGGGTTTTGACAGGGATTCCCACGATCGGAGTTGCCAAAAATCGATTTATTGGAGAACATTCAGAAGTCGGACTCGATCGGGGCAGTTGGCAACCCTTACTGCTGGAGGGATCAACGGTAGGAGCAGCGCTGAGGACGCAAACAGGGATAAAGCCGATGTATGTGTCGATAGGTCATAAGGTAAACTTGATCAGTGCGATCGAGTACGTCCTGCGCTGCGCCCCAAAATATCGCTTACCAGAAACAACTCGATCGGCAGACCAACTAACATCGGGATAACTGGCAAGCGCGGAATGCCAAAAAAAAAAGTAAAAAGACCACAAAAGCATCCGTCTTTGGACTTTTAATTTTTGAGGTGGCGCCGCCCGAGTCGAAAAATCCTCTGAGTCTACTGCCAATCAGCTTTCGGTTCCATCCTTCCTGCGAACTAAAGCATCCTTCCAGCGAACTAAAGAATGACTATACCTGAGAAAGAGGTATAAAAGTTGGGGGGGTTTATAGAATGATTGAAAGACAGTAACCAGCTTAAAACATTGGCGGCTCTAACTATAGTGCCCGGGCGTGAACTATTTTTAGTTCACATTTGTAAATTATGAAAGATTCCTTCTGCGAGTTAAACCAAAAGCTTAGATTCGTCTGATGAGGTTTCATAATTTACCGTCGGATATCTCACCACTGACTGGGAGTAACCATGACAGTGGGAGGCGAAGGCGCGATCGAGCTAAAAAATCAGAAACAAACAAGGAGACAGTCATGGCTGAGAAAAGCAAACGCGGATTCGCTTCTATGGATGCAGAAAAACAGCGCGCAATTGCTAGCAAAGGCGGAAAAGCTGCACACGAGAAAGGAACTGCACACGAATTCACCCCTGAAGAAGCCAGACAAGCTGGTCAAAAAGGCGGCGAAGCTGTCAGCAGAAATCGCGAACACATGGCTCAAATTGGTCGCGAAGGCGGTCGGAAAAGCCGCAAGAGCGAAGCTTAAGTCTCTGAAGGCTGGCCCTGTAATGAAAGATTGCACAGTTGCAGCGCGAGAGATAGCACGAGGACAGTAAACGTTTGAGGAGGTTGGGCGATCGAAGTTACCAAGGTAGTTCGATCGTCCAACCTCCAAAATTCGTGACTAGCGCACCACAGCCTCGCAAATGTGAAAACCCCCCAGGAATGAGTTTTTAGCAATCGCTGGCAAATCTTGAACAGCAATTTTTTAACCAAGCTGCACTGGGGTTAATAATTTTGCGGGAAACAAAAGCTGGCAAGCGCGATTCAGTCTGTCAAAAAAAGCCAATACGAGCACTAAAAGCCCCGAAGTGAGGGCTTTTTTGTATAGCTGCACATAATATTTTTAGAAGTGCGATCGAGTCGGCGTCATTCGATTTTAGATTTTAGATTTTAGATTTTGGAGGCGACCCCACGGATTAATTCGGGGGCTTGAGGATTTTAGATTTTAGATTTTGGATTGACTCCACGGATAAATCACGTGGCGGGTACCACCTTTGAAATTCTTGGTCAATAATTATAATTAAGTTTTTTGGTGAGGAAGTCCGTCTAATTACTAGAAAACGGAATATTGGAGTATACTGGAGTGATTCTATATATTAGAGTGTTCTAGTAATGTATCTGTCCCCAGCTCAAGCACAGGAAAAATACGGCTACCACCCTAAAACATTAGCAGATTGGGCGGATGACGGCAAAATCGAATACATCCGCTCCAAAGGAGGTCATCGCCGCTACCTAGAGTCCAGTATTGTCGGGAAATCAGGCTTGCAGGAAACTACCGGATTGGTAATCATTTATGCCAGAGTCTCAACTCATTCGCAGAAAAACGATTTAGAGTCTCAAGCTACAGCCCTCAAAGCTAATCGGCAAGGCAACTTAATTCGAGAGATCGGCTCTGGGATGAATTTTAAGCGCAAGAAATTCATTAAATTGATGGAGCGAGTTGGACACGGAGAAATATCTGAAATTGTTGTCGCTCACAAAGATCGTCTGTGCCGATTTGGATTTGAATTTGTGGAATGGTACTGCTCTCAAAATGGCTGCAAAATAACTGTTTTAGGCAAAACCGACCTATCCCCTCACGCTGAATTGATGCAGGACTTTATGAGCGTCATGCACTGCTTTAGTAGCCGCCTTTATTTTCTGAGGCGTTACAAAGACCCGATCAGTAAAGAAGAAATAACGACTAACGAAAAATCTGCGGAACCCATTGACGAATCGGAGTGTATAGGAGTATCCTTGTAAAATGCTCAAACGCCAAAAAGGATATTCAATCGCAACAAAATCAGTTAAAGCGAAATTGATTCGCTCAAAGTTTGATATGCAGGAAACCAAGGATGCTTACAACGAAATAGTGCATTTTTATTTCCTGTTAATTGCCGAAAATCCTCAAGGCGTTAGTATTCCCGTTCAATCTAATGGTGTTTGGCGATACTACGAACTACTGACTGCTGGTCATCAGTTTATCAATGGTTTCCCTTCCCCATTGAAAAGAGCTGCAATTCGACAAGCCATCGGCGCTTACGAAAGTTGGAATTCTACCTACCAAAAATGGTTAAATCGGCCGAAGCGGATGAGGCATCATAAACCTCCTATCCATCCTAGAGCGTTCCGGTTCAACCCGCAGTACGATTCAGGGATGTGGAAAGAGGATGATGGCTTTTCCATTGTTTTGAAGATGCGAGTTGGAGATGCGTGGAAGTGGGTTAAACATCAATACCAATGCCCTCATATCTCAGCGGAATGGGTAAAAGGTTCTCCCAGGATTCAGGTACAAAACGGTTCTTTGTGGATCGTTTTTCCACTAGAAAAGTATGTTCCTGCAACTGGAGGTATCAAGGGACTCATGTCTAAATCCGCATTTAGAACCTGCGGAGTTGATATGGATATCGACAAGTTTATCATCATTGCAACCGTTCTAGAAACCAACGACAGAGGCGAAACGACTGAGATCGCTAGACACTTTATCAACCAGTCGCGTCATATAGCTCGTAGGAAGCGGGATCTAGGAAGAATTGCAATCAAGATGAGAAAATCCCAAATAGTGAGTCGCGGTTTTGCTAAATCAAAATGGGACTCAATAACGGCTAGAGAAATTGACTTTTCTAGGGTTGTTTCAAGGAGTCTTGTTGAATTCGCGAAGCACTGGAAAGCGGATGTAATTAGTTTTGAACACCTGGGTAATCTTCGCCCCAAAAAAGGTAAATTTTCTAGGCGGTCAAATCAAAAACGCGCTTACTGGCTCAAGGGAAAGGTTTTTGAACAAGTCAAGCGGATTGCGTATCAAGATTATGCCATATTGACAACTCGTGTTAGTCCGATGAACACGAGCCGTCTTAGTCCGTGGGGAGATCCACTTTGGAGAGGAGTTAAATTTCCTGCTAGCCCACTTGAATTTGAGGACTATCAATCTGGGGCGGCATTAGTGGCAACTGTTAATGGTTACAAAACTCATTCTGGATTAAATGCCGCCCGCAATGTAGCGTTAAAAGCAATCCAGCGCAACATCCCAGAGGCGGAGCTCAATCTTAAAAGCCTTAAGTAGTAATACTTGAGGTGTGCAATCAAACTAGAACGGTGTTAGCGACTGCCACTTTGATTGTATTAGGCCAGGGTAAACTGCCTAAAAATTCCTACCTTACTACGCTCCACTTGGTTGGGACTAGCTCCCACAAACTAAAGGACGCGACTACAGAGGAGTTGCAAAAGTGAACTTTATTGGGAATGTCGTGTTTCGCTCCGACTTACTCGATTTATGGGTTACTCCTCAAAATAAATCAGCTAATATTTTTTTATCTTTTTGAGCAGCAAACTATACAATCATGACCAACCAGCTCACTTTAGCATGGACAGAAGCTGGGGTGCGCCAAACTCAGACAATTGAAAACGGACAGCCGAGCAAAAATCCCGGAACCGTCAGGCTAGGGCGCGATCCCGCGAAGTGCGATATAGTATTTTCGCATCCCAGCGTATCGGGGCTGCACGTTGAAATATTTTTTAATCAGGAATTGCAGGAGTATGCAGTGCGGAATTTGCGCGAAAGCAATCCGCCGCTGGTAGACGGAAAAATTCTCGCCCGAGGCGAAGCAAAATTGAACTCGGGAAGCCACATCCATTTAGGCCAAGTGCAAATTGAGGTGGTGAATGTGACACAGGTGCAGGTAGCCGCGCCCCAGACTGTTTTGCTGTCTGGGCCTCCCGCACCTGGTAACTTTCACCCGACGGGGCCTTCACAATATGGTTTGCAGTGTCCCAAATGCAGCCGAATTTCGCCTTACGCGCAGTTGAATGCGGGGTGTCCGTGGTGCGGTACTTCTTTGGCGGCGGCGGCGAGTGTGATGCTGTCTCCGTGAAAGTTGGAAAAACTGAGATGTTGCACCATTCTCAAGAACGGGCTCTCCGGCCCGTTCCACAAAGAGTGAATTTTCTTGTGGAACAGGCCGGAAAGCCTGTTCAGAAAAGGCTAATTGACAATGGTGCAAGATTTAAGAAAAACGGAAAATCAGGGTATCCGCTAAACACTCTCAAATTCACAAATCTTTTTTGCAGAAAGCTCAAAGCCGACGGCTGATGTTTAAAAAATAATCATGAATTCTCAACCCTTGCGCCTGCGACTGACTTGGACAGATACAGCTACGGGGGATTGTCGATCCCCCATACTCGACTTACCCATCGCTTTGGGACGAATTTTTGAAGCTATGCCCGCCACAATCAACGGGAAACGAGTTTCTCGAATTGCCCTCAGCAGCAGTCAAGTTTCTCGCTTTCACGCAGTGATTGGCACCGAAGGTAACAGTATTTTACTTACTGACACGGGTAGCCGTAACGGTACTTTTGTTAACGGCATTCGCCAAACCCGTTGCGTGCTGGCAAACGGGGATATGCTGCAAGTTGGGCCCTACGCGATCGGCATTTCTTTTGCTGTGAATTCCCCAGAAACGCCATCGGTCAATTCTCACATTTTCTTTAACCCGCAGACCAATGGGCCAGACCCCACCTTGGGGCAGCCAATAATGTTGCAGGTTCCTCAAACAGGTAGTAGGGGAGAATTTCCGCCGATCGCATTTTTGCAAGCTTCTCAAGTGTCAATGCGATCGCTCCAATCTATGGGACTCCCTATGACAGAAGTTGATTGGGCTGCCGTTGGCGGCGGTTTGGGCAGTTTTATTTGGGTGGATTTGCTCAGAATTTGCGGCGTGAAAATCGATCGAATTGCGGTTTTGGGCATGGAAAACCAGCCTTACGCCCGCTATCTGCGTCTGTGCCTGAATTCTCAAATTCCGCTGCGGGAACGCCTACGATCGAATTCTGACTCTTGTCCAGACAACATTTGGGGGTGGCCTCCCTATGCTTTGCGGGAAGCTTGGCGGGAATTGCTCAAAGGGCGTTTGGGGATGTCGTTGAAGTTGATGTGGCAGGTGTTTGCTGAACCGACTTTTGCCGAAACTTATACGCCTCGCGCGGGGAATGTGTTTGATTCTATTGACAGGGAAGTCGATCGAATTGGGTGGAATCAGATGTTTCGCTACGGTAGAGTGCGGGGAATTCGCAAAACAGATGACGGCAGGTACGCGATCGCTTATTCTCGATCGAATGCCGAGCACCGCGATCACGCTTTTTTAATCGCCAAATACGTACACTTAGCCACCGGCTATCCCGCCATTCAATTTCTGCCAGACTTGCAAGCTTACCGCGAAAAAACCCAGGATTTTGAGTCGGTTGTCAACGCTTACGAAAGCCACGACGGCGTTTACGAAAAATTGGAGGCCAGCGGCGGCAGCGTGTTAATTAGAGGCCGGGGAATTGTGGCTTCGCGGGTGGTGCAGCGAATTTACGAAGCGCGGCAGCGAAACCGTAATATTCAAGTATTGCATTTGATGCGATCGCCCAAACCTCAAGGTAACAAATTTAAACTCGCTGAGCGCAGCGTCGAAAATCACTACGAATTTCAACCTTTCAACTGGCCGAAAGCTTGCTGGGGCGGGGAACTCCGCGTACTTTTGGAAAAAGTCGCCCCGGAATTGCGGCCGCAGTTGCTCACAGACTGGGGCGGCACTACCACCGCCCAGCGCAGCGACTGGCGGCGGATTGTCAAAGAAGGTTTAAGTCAAGGATGGTATCAAATTACCTTCGGGGAAGTCGAGCGAGTCGAGCGCGACAGTCAAAACCGCACGGTGACGTACATTAAGGAGAAGGAACTCAAGGGACAAATTAAGTTAGAGGCTGATTTTATTATTGATGCTACGGGTTTGGACGCTAAGGTAAAAACCAGTCCTCTGTTAAACGATTTGGTAGTTCAATACAATCTTCCCCTCAACGGTTTGGGCCGGCTGAGTGTTAACAACGATTTTGAAGTGCCCGAATTGCGGAATTCTTCTGCTAGCAACACAGAAGGCCGGGTATATGCAGCCGGCGCGATTACTTTGGGGGGGCCTTACGCGCCGGTAGATAGTTTTTTGGGCTTGCAATACGCCGCCTTGCGATCGGTTGAAAGTCTGGCCGCCAACCGAGTTGCTGGTGTGCGGAAATTGAGCGTTTGGCGATCGTTCGTGCAGTGGTTTAAGTGGATTTTCAATAAATCTCCAGATTGATTAAAAACAAAACCCTTTCGCATTCAATCTAAAATCCAAAATCTAAAATCTAAAATCGAATGACTCCCACCTTATTTGGTCGATGGCAAACTCGAATTTTATTATTTGCAACAGTCGGCGTTTTAGTAACACTGCCATTTTTTCTAGGTTTAATCGCTGGTAAATCAGGCTCGATATTTTTCGGGATTTTAGGGTATCTAGCGATTTTTGGCATCGGCTGGGATGCCTTATATATCTCGATCCAGCAGTACCGCTGGGATCGAGATTGGCCCGGCGCATTTCAATTGCTCGCTGGGATTTGGGAAGCACTTTTTGTCTTGCTATTAATCAAAACTATCGGTTTACCGGGGATACCGCTGCTAGACTTTGATTTAGGAGCTTTTGCTCTACATTATAGTTTTGTATGGCTGGCTATTTATCTGGCATCGCAAACAGTAATGCGGATTTTGTTTCCCTACTGGCGTTTCCGAGGCGGCCAATGGTTCTAACAATAGTTTGGTTCAGGGAGCGATCGGGCAAATCTATCTTATAATCCACATCAAGCACCTTGCCAAAACTATCCCTTGGGCTTTCCTGATTATCTTCCTCTCTTGAATTTAGCCAACACGCTCTTGAACTTGGCGATCGAAAAAACCAGAAACCACACCACAACACCCGCACCGATGCTAATCAAAAGCAGCATTAGCTGATGGGTGTATAATGGAGAATTCACCCCTCGCTGGAGAAACTAATGCAATGGAACCTTAACACTATTCCAAAATGCGGTACAAATCTTAGGAATATTTGATTAGTAAATTTAACTCAAAGCAATGCAAATTCATATTGATGCCGAACAAGGAAATATTCCAGGTGTAGCCCACCAAATTGCTAGTGGAGTCGATATTGATAGTACAGATAACTTTTACTCAAACACACCATTGATGTGCGCGATATCTAGCTCAAAGGCAACGAGCGATATGGTTAAGTTTCTTTTAGACAACGGAGCTGATATTGAAGTGATTTGTGGAGAGCATGAAAATAATGTACTCAGCTTAGCCGTGCAGTCAGGGAGTCTCGATAAAGTTCGACTGATTTTGGATGCTGGAGCCAACATAAACTATCAGAGACCAAATGGCTATCATGTTTTAATCGATGCCATAAATGGATGCGCTATCTCAACAGATCGAGAATTCTTATCAATTTTAAGTTTGCTGATCGAAAGAGGTGCAGAACTTAGCAATGTCAGTATCTACAGCAAGTCCGCCGTGAGTTTCGCCGCACAAAGGGGACGTTATGATGCTGTCAAATTATTGCTAGAGGCAGGTGCGGATGCTAGTGACCAATGGGCGGGACTAATGCAAGCGATCGCCTGTGAGGATGTCGAAAATGTAAAGGTATTACTCGCTCAAAATCCCGATCTTTCTGCGCGCGACTGCTGGAGTCGAACTCCTTGGCTGTTGAGTTTGGAAGTCGGTAAGCTTGAAACAGCCAAATTATTATTGTCAGCAGGAGCAGATCGCAGCGATCGTGGACACTGTGGCCAGACTCCATTGATGTATCCCATCGAAAACGATAAAACCGAAGTCTTAGAATGGTTGATTGAGCAGGGATTTGATATCGAAGCTACTGATGATTTTAATAGCACTCCTTTAATTTTAGCGGCAGAATGTGGCGCGACTGATTGCGTGCGTATTCTCTTAGAGAATGGAGCAAATCCTAGTCGAATAAATCATTGCTCTGATAATGCTATTAAATTGGCAAGTAATCTACAAATTGTCCGAATGCTTGTTGATGTGGGCGAAGATTTAAGCGATATTAGCGATGATATGAGGTCATATCTCACTGGAGTGGGTAATTACGATCTCGAAGTAACGCTAGAACAGTATTTGTCTGGCAGAGAGCGTCGATTTGGGAAAACTAATCCAGAAGTAATGGAAGTGGACTTTTGGAAGGCAATGATTCTGAGTGGTAGTGGGGCTTGGGATGCGGACTCAATGTTTAGCGGGGATAACTACGATAGACCTGTTGTATGGTGCTATCAAAGATTTGGGAGAACAATTACAGAATTGCCAGATGGAAGAATCATTGAAATTGCTGGCGAACACGAAGATTACTACGATCCAGACTTTTGTATCTATAACGATGTGGTTGTTTACGACGGACATGGCAATTTTAAGATTTTAGGCTATCCCAAAGAGGTTTTCCCTCCCACTGATTTTCATTCTGCAACCTTAGTTGGAGAGTATATCTACATTATTGGCAATTTAGGCTATCTTAAGGACAGAAACTATAATGAAACGCCAGTTTATCGACTTCACCTCGACACGTTCAAAATAGAAAAGCTGACAACTACAGGAGATAAGCCTCAGTTGATTTGTTGTCACAAGGCGCATTACAAAGAGCCATCAAAAATATTAATTACTGGTGGAAAAGTTGCCGAAAAATACGTTGATAACTCAATCGATTATATTTTGGATTTAACAACTTTAATTTGGAGTCAAGCGAATACGCATGAATAAAATGAGTTCCATTAAGTTAATCTTTTCTGTTTCCCAATTCCCAATTCCCAATTCCCCATGCCAAATTCCCAATTCCCCATCCCCTGTATTTTCTCATTTTTTTCGGGTTCTGGCTTGCTCGATTTGGGCTTTGAGTCGATCGGCTTTAATGTAGCGTATGTCAATGAACTTTTCCCACCTTTCATGCAAGCATACCGCTATTCTCGGCAGTGCATGAATTTGCCGCTACCAGAATACGGATATTGCGAAGGAGAGGAAGCAGATGTAACTCGACTTGTAGGGGGAGAACCAGCTTTTCGCCTGCGGGAATTGATGCAGGATGCCCGCAAGCATCACGATATTGTGGGATTTATCGCGGGGCCGCCTTGTCCTGACTTTTCTATTGGTGGTAAAAACCGGGGTGGGGAAGGAGATAAAGGTCAACTTTCAGCTTCATACATTGAATTGATTTGTCAGCAGCAGCCAGATTTCTTTTTATTTGAAAATGTCAAAGGTTTGTGGAGAACCAAAAAACATAAATCTTTTTACGACGAACTAAAACATCAGTTGGCTGATTCGGGATACGTTTTTGCCGAACGTTTAATTAATGCGATAGAATACGGGGTTCCGCAAGATAGGGATAGAATTATTTTGATTGGGCTTAGAAAAAACCTTGTCAAAAATATGGGCATTTCCCTAGAGGAAAAAAGCCCAATGTTAGCCGAAAGTTTATTTCCTTGGCAAAGTCAGGTATTATATCCCAAATCAGAAATTTTTTCTCATCCTTGGCCAGAGAGAACGGCCTTTGCAGATGATGATTTCGTGCCTTGTCCTGATGGCATTCCCCAAGATTTAACGGTAGAATTTTGGTTCCAAAAAAATGACGTTCTCAACCATCCTAATGCCAAACACTATTTCCAACCCAAAGCAGGCATTAAGCGGTTTGCTTCCGTTGATGAAGGAGATGATTCAAAAAAATCTTTCAAGCGATTGCACCGATGGCGTTATTCGCCAACAGCTTGTTACGGCAATAACGAAGTTCATTTGCACCCTTACAAACTTCGTCGGCTTTCTGTTGCAGAAACACTGGCTATTCAGTCACTGCCAAAAGATTTTGCACTGCCGGAAAAGATGACGTTGACTAATATGTTTAAAACTGTTGGCAATGGGGTTCCTTATTTGGCTGCACAAGGTATTGCCAAAACAATTTTACATTTTTTACAGACAAAATAAATAGAGAAATAGGCACAAATAAACATTAGGATCGCGAATTATACCAATTTTTCATGAGGTTGCATAGAATCCGATCCCCCCTAGCCAAGAGGGCGGGCACGGGGAGTAGGGGTCGCACCGCCCCTACAAAGGGGGGGACAAGATTCTTCTCTAAGTCCCCCAACAATCAGGGGGATTTAGGGGGATCGAGATATGTGCAACTTCACATTAAATTGGTATTAAATAATTTACACAAGTTTGTGGGGAGTAGGGGTTGGGCTTATAGCCCGCCCTTTCTGGACGGGCGGGACGCCCATCCCACAAGAACCATCACGCATTGTAAGTTATTTAATTCTCATTCCTTAGCATCAGGACTTTGGGTGTAGGGTGCGTGAGGGCGAGTAGTTTTTGAATTCAAACTGTGATATTTTTAACACTCACGCACC
This sequence comes from Microcoleus sp. B13-B6, assembly GCF_036705405.1. NCBI lineage: Bacteria > Bacillati > Cyanobacteriota > Cyanophyceae > Oscillatoriales > Microcoleaceae > Microcoleus > Microcoleus sp. B13-B6. Next base: position 20,615 of record NZ_JAUBUJ010000040.1, on the reverse strand, counting down.
GCCACAACTAGATTTTGGTGCGTGATGCAGGGTTTAAGATTGATTGTCGGTAGCGCAAGTTAATCGCCGCGCCTCACACACCCTACAGATTTGTGAAAGTGGTTTTTTTAAGAGGCAAGATTGTATGCCTTTGCAAACTATCTTGAAAGGCATTTGCGTTGATCTGCGTTGATCTGCGGTTTCCCCTATCCATCAAAGATTTATGCAATAAGTCTCATAAACAGCAGAGGGTGCTGAGAAAAATAAAAGACTGATAAAAAGAAAAGTTCACAAAGGGTTTAGACTTGTTATATAATAGTTGGTTAAGGTTGAAAACCTATATTTTTTATTTGCCTGCAATTCGCCATGACCGTTAAACCTCGCCGCTATCACATCACTACTTTCGGATGCCAGATGAATAAAGCCGACTCGGAACGGATGGCCGGCATTCTGGAAAATATGGGCTTTGAGTTCTCGGAAGACCCGAACGAAGCTAGCTTGATTCTCTACAATACTTGCACAATTCGCGATAATGCCGAACAAAGAGTTTATTCTAACCTCGGAAGGCAAGCTCATCGCAAGCGCCAAGAACCGGGTTTAACTTTAATTGTAGCTGGATGCGTGGCGCAGCAGGAAGGTGAAGCGCTGCTGCGGAGAGTGCCGGAATTAGACTTAGTAATGGGGCCACAACACGCTAACCGACTTGAAGATTTGCTGGAACAAGTTTTTGAGGGCAATCAAATTGTGGCGACTGAAGCTGTTGAGATTATGGAGGATATTACTAAGCCGCGCCGGGATAGCAAGGTGACTGCTTGGGTGAATGTAATTTACGGCTGCAATGAACGCTGCACTTATTGTGTTGTCCCCAATGTTCGCGGGGTTGAACAGTCGCGAATGCCGGAGGCTATTCGCGCTGAGATGGAAGATTTGGGCCGTCAAGGTTACAAGGAGGTAACTTTATTGGGGCAAAATATTGATGCTTACGGACGCGATTTACCGGGGACAAAACCGGGCGGCAGCAACCAGCATACTTTGACGGATTTGCTTTATTTCTTGCAGGATGTGCCTGGTGTCGATCGCCTCAGATTTGCTACTAGCCACCCGCGCTATTTTACGGAAAGATTGATTAAGGCTTGTGCTGAATTACTGCAGGTTTGCGAACATTTTCACATTCCTTTTCAGTCCGGGGATAATGATATTTTGAAGGCGATGTCGCGCGGTTATACTCAGGAAAAATACCGCCGGATTATTGATACAATTCGCCGTTATATGCCGGATGCTTCGATTACTGCGGATGCGATTGTCGGTTTTCCTGGGGAGACGGAAGCGCAGTTTGAGAAGACTTTGAAGTTGATCGAAGAGGTTGGTTTCGATTTGGTGAATACTGCGGCTTATTCGCCTCGCCCTGGGACGCCGGCGGCTTTGTGGGAAAATCAGTTGAGTGAGGAGGTGAAAGCCGATCGCCTGCAACGAATCAATCATGTAGTGACAACAACGGCGATGGAACGATCGCAGCGCTATTTCGGACGCACTGAAGAGGTTTTGGTGGAAGTCCAGAATCTTAAAGATTCAACTCAGGTGATGGGGCGCACTCGCGGCAATCGTCTCACATTTTTTAAGGGCGATATTGCTGAATTGGCGGGTAAAATTGTGCGGGTTAAAATTACAGATATTCGCGCTTTTAGTTTGACGGGGGAAATGCTTTAAATAGCACCGGAATGAGATAGGGGACGGCTTACTGGTGAACTTTTCTAAGAAGATGTAATTTTTTTTACCGCAGAGGGCGCAGAGGACACAGAGGAAGAGTGGAAGGGAGGAGATAAGTAGTCTTAAAGCGGTTCGTATGTGCCTTAGTTGCGCTCTCTGCGTGTATATTTGTCGAAAAGTCCTAGGAGTAGTGAAAAATGACAATGATGCGGATCGGGCTATTGTTCGGGGGGCGATCGGGCGAACACGAAGTCTCAATTAGTTCGGCGCGGGCGATCGCCCGCGCCCTCGCTGCGGAGGAAAATGCCTCTAAATACGAAGTTCTGCCCTTTTACATTCAAAAAAACGGCCGCTGGCTGTCGGGAACATTACCTCAACAAGTCTTAGCCACAGGAAAACCTCTGGAAATAGAAGAACAAACAGCACAAGACGACTCTCCGGCTGGACAATTTCCTAATTTTAATGCTGTAGATGTTTGGTTCCCTGTTTTGCACGGCCCAAACGGTGAAGATGGTACGGTGCAAGGGTTGCTGAAATTAATGCAAGTTCCTTTTGTCGGTTCCGGGGTTTTAGGTTCGGCGCTGGGAATGGATAAAATTGCCATGAAAATGGCTTTTGCTCAAGCTGGTTTGCCGCAGGTAAAATACATCGCTGTTAACCGTTCGGAAATCTGGTCTAATCCTTGCGTTTTTCCTAAACTCTGTGATAAAATTGAAGCAGCTTTGGGCTATCCTTGCTTTGTTAAACCGGCCAATTTGGGCTCGTCTGTGGGAATTTCTAAAGCTCGATCGCGCGCTGAGTTAGAATCAGCTCTCGACAGCGCCGCCAGCTACGACAGGCGGATAATTGTCGAAGCGGGTGTGGTGGCTAGAGAATTAGAATGTGCAGTTTTAGGTAACGATAATCCCCAAGCTTCAACGGTGGGAGAAATTAGTTTTCAAAGCGATTTCTACGACTACGAAACTAAATATACCCAGGGACAAGCCGACTGCTCAATCCCGGCAAAAGTCAGCGGTGCGATCGTCTCGCAAATCCAAGAAATGGCCGTGCAAGCATTTTTGGCTGTAGACGCAGCAGGTTTAGCGCGAGTAGACTTTTTCTACATTGAATCAACCGGAGAAGTTTTGATTAACGAAATCAACACTTTTCCCGGCTTTACAGCTACCAGTATGTATCCGCAAATGTGGGCAGCGGACGGCATTTCTTTCCCTGAATTAGTAGACCGTTTAATTCAATTAGCTCTCGAACGGCATGGTGAAAAAGGCTGAATCGCGCGCTGCAAACCGCTGCCGTGCCAACCGAAAAGAAATTATTTTCGCAGGTAATATATCCATACCAGCGGAAACGATATAACATAGTTGTGGCAGGCACTGCCTGCCAGCAACCCAATTTACCCTGGCAGAGCAACTGAGAAGTTTCAGCAGTCGGGTATAAATAAATGCACTATAAAATGGTTAACGGAGAAGGGCAAATAGCAGCGCCAATCTCACATCTTGCATCTCAAATTTTAACTCGGTTAACTTAGATGAGACGTTTCACTCAACTGCAGCAGTGGTGGACTTACGGACTGGTATTTCCCCTAGCGGTACTCAACTGCTGGTTAGCCCTCCTAGTCTTTGAATATTTTCGCGCCCTGATTACAGTTTTGGTAGTGGCTACAGTGCTGTCTTTTTTGCTAGATTATCCAGTGCGCTTTCTGCACAGATATGGCTTGAAGCGCGATCGAGCAGTTTTGTCGGTATTGTTTTTGACTTTACTGGTATTGGTGGTTTTAGGTATCACTCTGGCACCCATTCTGCTAAACCAAATCACTGAACTCGCCACCCGACTGCCGACTTGGATAGTTTCTGGCACAGAACAGATTGAAGCGTTCAACAAGTGGGCGGAAAATCGCAATCTCCGCATTGATGTCAGCGGTTTGACTACCCAATTGAGCGAGCGACTTTCATCTCAATTGCAGTCTCTCACTGGCGAAATTCTCAAATTTGGCTTGGGTGCTGCAGACAGTCTGTTGAATTTCCTCCTCACAATAGTCGTGACATTCTACTTGCTCTTGCACGGCGATCGCGTATGGGAAGGATTGTTTAAATGGTTTCCTTCCAAGCATAGCCTTCAATTGCGAGAGTTGCTGGCGCGCAGCTTCCACAACTACTTCGTCGGGCAAGCAACTTTGGCGGGTTTGATGGGATTGTCTATCACTGTTGCTTTTTTAATTATGCGAGTTCCCTTCGGACTTCTGTTCGGTTTGGGTGTGGGTGTAATGACTATGATTCCCTTCGGGGCACCTTTCAGTATTTGCATTGTCAGTTTGCTGATCACATTAAGCAACTTTTGGCTCGGCGTCACAGTTTTAGCTGTCGCTACAGTAATTGAGCAAATAATTGAAAGTGGGGTTGCTCCTCGGTTATTAGGCGGTTTTATCGGTCTCAATCCTGTGTGGATTTTAGTGGCGCTGCTGGTGGGGGTTAAGGTGGCAGGAATAGCAGGTTTGTTAGTTGCTGTGCCGATGGCTGGTTTTATTAAGAATACTGTTGATATTTTGGAAAGTTCGAGGAACAAGTCGAGGGAAATCGATTCGGTTAGTTCCATTGAACCTATGGAGCAATAAAATTCCTCCATAGGTTCAAATTTTAGATTTGAAAAGAGTTTTTGCAGGCTATTGTGACCGAGAGCATCCAGGATACAAGCCCCCGAATTTATCTCGCGCAAGTCAATCTAAAATCTAAAATCTAAAATCGCGCAATCGATTGACTTACAGCATATTCCATGTATATGCGGTACACACAATCTTGTCGTAAGCATCGGTGCGTCGCCACCAGTCAATCTGCAAGTTTCATTAAACATGAGCAGCGACGCACCCTACATAACAATGTACCAACAATTAAGGCGGATACTGTACTTCATGAACCACCGAATATGCTGTAGGTTTAGTTGGTACTTTAGCTTGAGGCTTTATATCAAATCCGGTAGCATCGGAATTATTCCTCTCTGTATTCTCTCCCTCTGCGTTCTCTGCGCCCTCTGCGGTTAAATCATTCCGATACAACCGGAAACGATATTACAGGTTTTTTACTTCCTGCTGTAGGGTGAAGCTTTCGGGTGCTTTAGCTGCTATCCTTCCTGGATTCAGGCGGGGTCAAAAACTCCGTTTCTAGGTTAACGTCGATCGCTCCCAACGAAGATTTTGCGTAGAAACCTGGTTTTGTTGAGTCCAGGATTATTTTTGACCAAGAATTTCAAAGGTGGTACCCGCCACGTGATTTATCCGTGGAATCAATCCAAAATCTCAAATCTAAAATCCTCAAGCCCCCGAATTTATCTCGCGCAAGTCAATCCAAAATCTAAAATCTAAAATCTAAAATCGAATGACTTCGGATATCAATCCTGTGAAAAGTTTGCGGAAAATGCGGAATATGCGGGCTGGCTACCGTAGTTTGTATTATCGCACTCAGACAGCAATTCGCCAGTGCAGACCCTGTTCGATCGCACTCAAAAGCTCGAATCCACAAACAATTTGCCTGCGACGGTCCGGTTTCTACCCCAGCTTGTAGGGTAAACCCCACCAGTCAAGCAGATATCATCAATGCTTGAATAAAAATTAAAGAACCTTTAGTTCTAATTTAATTACAGTAGGTGCTAAAAATGCAAAACCATAATTATAACTCTCGCTCTAACTCCAACCAAATCAATACTATGTCAACCCAAAATATGCCTGCATCTCAGCGTTCTCGCACTTTTGCTTTCCCTAAAAAACTTGCTTTTTTATCCCTCATTTTGCTCGGTTCCACCGCAACTGTTGGGTGCAACGCCCTAACTTCTCAAGTTCCTGGAAGTTCTAACGCCATCAAAGCTGAACCGGCAAGTGCAGCGCCAATCTCAGCATTGCCTGCAAATATACTGCCATCTCAAGACTCTAATTTTGTCACTAAAGTTGTGCAGGAAGTCGGCCCGGCAGTGGTGCGGATCAATTCGTCTCGCACCGTGACGAACCAAGTTCCAGATGAGATCCCCGAGCAATTCCGCCGCTTCTTCGGTTCGGAATCTCCCATTCAACCGGGAAATCGGGTAGAAAGGGGCTCCGGTTCGGGTTTTGTTTTTGGTTCTGATGGCCGCATTTTGACTAACGCTCACGTCGTTAACGGGGCGGATACGGTGACGGTAAAACTGAAGGATGGCCGCGAATTTGTCGGTAAAGTTTTAGGCGTAGATACAGTTACTGATGTGGCTGTTGTTAAAATAGAAGCTAACAATTTGCCTGTGGTGAGTTTGGGCAAATCTGAAGAGTTACAGCCGGGAGAATGGGCGATCGCGATCGGCAATCCCCTCGGTTTGGACAATACTGTGACTGTGGGCATTATTAGCGCTACAGGCCGTTCTAGCGCCGATGTCGGTGTTCCCGACAAGCGCGTCAGCTTTATTCAAACCGACGCTGCGATTAATCCCGGCAATTCTGGTGGCCCGCTGCTGAACCAGCGCGGTCAAGTTATCGGCATGAATACGGCGATTATTCAAGGCGCTCAAGGATTGGGTTTTGCTATTCCGATCGATCGAGCACAACAAATTGCCGACCAATTAGTAACAGTAGGAAAAGCCGAACATCCTTATCTCGGCGTTCGGATGTTGAGCATTACTCCCGAAGTCAAGGCAGAATTCAATAAAAATCCCAACACCAAATTGAGGCTGACTGAAGATAAAGGCGTGTTAGTTTTGGGAGTTGCGAAAAATTCTCCGGCGGCACAAGCTGGAGTTCGCCTTGCCGATGTGATCAAGAAAATCAACGGTAAAGAAGTAACTGATGCTGGCAGCGTACAGCAAATTGTCGAGAAAAGTACAGTGGGCAGCGATCTGCAGCTTGAATTGAGCCGCGGCGGACAACCTGTTACTGTGGCGGTGAAAGCGGGTGCTTTTCCAGCGGATCAGGAGCGGTAGAATTGTTGATTGAAACTTAGATATTGCACCATTCTCAATTAGCATTTTATGAACAGGCAAGATGCCTGTTCCACAAGAAAATTAATCTCTTGTGGAACGGGCATCTTGCCCGTTTTTGAGAATGCTGCAAGAGGTGAGTTTTAATCGGCTTGGTCTGTGAGACGGGGTTTAATCCCCCGTCGGGATGTGGGGGGTACTCATTGTTACCATAATTTATAGAAATCGAACATGAAAACCCCGTGACTTTAGTCCGGGGATGAAAGGGAGAAGGAGGCTTTAGCTTCCCAGTATCTTTCATTAGATATTAGGATTGCAACTTAGGATACAACTCTGTAAAGTCTTGTAAACACTTTGATGATATTAAGCTAGTGCTGTTAGCATAAGAAGAACGTGATGAGGTCGAAGTCATGCTAGTTTTTGAATTCAAAGCATACGGTAAAAAGCAGCAATTCGATGCTGTAGATGAAGCAATTAGAACAGTGCAGTTCATCCGTAACAAAGCATTGCGCTTTTGGATGGAAAACCAAAAAGTCAACAAATATGACTTGAATAAGTACAGCGCTGTTTTAGCTAAAGAGTTTCCGTTTTGCGATGAATTGAATAGCATGGCTCGACAATCAAGCGCCGAAAGAGCGTGGTCGGCAATCGCCCGCTTCTACGACAACTGTAAAAAGAAAATTCCCGGGAAAAAGGGATTTCCGCAATTCCAGAAAGACAACCGCTCAGTCGAATACAAAACGACCGGGTGGCGTCTAGCGACAGACCGGAAATCTATCACTTTTACAGATAAGAATGGAATCGGGAAACTCAAATTAAAAGGAACGCGAGACTTACATTTCTATCAGCTTAGCCAAATTAAGCGAGTGCGCTTAGTCAAACGAGCCGATGGATACTACATCCAGTTTTGCGTTCAAGTTGACCGTTCCGAGAAGATTGAAGTTACAGGTAATGCTATTGGATTAGACGTGGGGCTCAAAGAGTTCTACACAGACTCTAATGGTGTTACAGTCGAAAATCCGCGTTTTCTGGGCAAAGGAGAGCGCCGACTAAAGAAAGCCCAAAGGCGGCTTTCAAAGCGAGTCAAAGGTTCAGAAAATAGAAAAAAAGCTAGGGTAATTCTAGGAAAACGCCACCTCAAAATAAGTAGACAGCGTAAAGATTTTGCTGTGAAATTAGCAAGATGCGTCATCCAGTCAAACGACTGTGTAGTCTATGAAGATTTGAGAATCAAAAACATGGTGAAGAATCACTGCTTAGCTAAATCGATTAACGACGCATCTTGGTATATGTTTCGAGTGTGGATGGAATATTTCGGTAAAGTATTCGGAAGGATTACAATTGCCGTGCCAGCCCACGGGACGAGTCAAGAATGTTCTAGCTGCGGAACCATTGTTAAGAAAAGTCTATCAACGCGAACTCACGCTTGTCGGTGTGGATGTGTATTAGATCGCGATCACAACGCAGGTAGAAATATCCTAAGTCGGGGATTGAGTACGGCGGGGCACGTCGGAACTTGGATCTTAGATCCGAACGCTTGTGGAGAGTTGACCGCTACCGATGTTGAAGTAATTCTGCATCGGCAAGTCGATTCTGCGAATCAAGAATCCCCTCGGCTTTAGCCAGGGGAGTGTCAAGTGGACAGTACCTGCATTGACTGCGATACTTGTCGGTGGATGGCACCTGAAGTATTTACTCAAGCGGGAGAACAGTCGGCAGTTTACCACCAGCCAACTAATGACACTGAAGAAATGCGATCGCTCGCGGCTCTTTTGTCTTGTCCCACAAGTTCGATAGGGACTGTAGAAAAACCCAAAAGGATCAAAGAAGCCCAGCAACTGTTACCCGCACTCGTAGCAGAAAATGTCTATCACTGCGGCTACCACTCAGAGAATTCCTACGCTGCAGCCAGCTATTTAATTGTCCGCCCTGAAGGAAACATTTTAGTTGATTCTCCCCGTTTTGTGCCGCCGCTAGTCAAAAACATAGAAGCAATGGGCGGCATTCGCTATATGTACTTGACTCACCGCGATGATGTCGCAGATCATCAACAATACCGCGATCATTTTGGGTGCGATCGCATCATTCATTATGACGAAATTAACGCTGATACTTGCCGTGTAGAAATGCAATTGTCGCCCACCGAACCGTATCAACTAGCAGATGATTTGTTGATTATATCGGTGCCAGGTCACACGAAAGGTCACACAGTTTTGCTTTACAATAACAAGTTTTTGTTCACCGGCGATCATCTTGCTTGGTCGGAAAGTTTGCAGCAGCTAGTTGGCTTTCACGATGTCTGTTGGTATTCTTGGCCGGAACAAATCAAATCTATGCAGAATTTGGCTAATTACTCGTTTGAATGGGTGTTGCCGGGACATGGCCGCAGGTATAATGCCGATCGACAAACAATGAGCAATCAAATGCAAAAGTGTATTGCTTGGATGCTCGATGCTTAGTGCGATCGGGTTCATAACTCCGACCCAGCCAGATTCATTTGACCTCGGTAGCCTGTGAAAATCCGACTGCCATCTTTTAGAATATGAATCTCCATCCGATCGCTCGCCCATTCCTATCTCTCTTCTCGACATCTGCGTGAATCAGCGTCAATCCCTTATCATCTGCGGCTCGATAAATTCTCTTTTTTTCACCGCAGATGAGGGCAGATAAACACAGATTAACGCAGATGAATCCCTCTGAATAGACTTAGCGAATGACTGCTAATCAGCTCAAGCAAGCTGCCAGATCGGCATCAGGGGTGGTAATGGCCTGCAAGTTATATTTCTCCGACAGAAGCTTGAAGACATTGGGAGAAATAAACGCCGGTAATGTCGGCCCTAGACGAATGTTTTTAATCCCCAAATGCAAGAGAGTTAGCAAGACGGCTACTGCCTTTTGTTCATACCACGACAGAATCATGGAAAGGGGTATATCGTTGACACCTACCTCAAAGGCATTGGCTAGGGCTACAGCAATCTGAATCGCTGAGTAGGCATCGTTGCACTGACCAACATCCATCAGGCGGGGTAGTCCGTCAATGTCGCCCATTTGTCGATCGAAGAAGCGAAACTTACCGCAAGCTAGGGTGAGCACGACACAATCATCAGGCACTTTTTCTACGAACTCGGTGTAGTAGTTGCGATCGGGTTTGGCTCCATCACAGCCCCCTACCAGGAAGAAATGGCGGATTTTACGCTGTTTCACAGCCTCAATGATTTTATCTGCCACCCCTAGGACTGTATTGTGAGCAAAACCAACTGTGACTTCCCTGGGGGGTGCATCTTCGGTAAAGCCGGGAAGTGCCAGTGCTTTCTCAATAACGGGAGTAAAATCGGGTGTGCCATTGTCGATCTCACTCAAGTTAATCAGACCCGGATAGCCGACGGGGCCAACGCTAAAGAGTTTATTTTCATAATAGGAATGGGTTGGCATTAAGCAGTTGGTCGTAATCACGATCGCACCGGGGAACTTGCCAAAATCCTTGGTTTGGTTCTGCCAAGCAGTGCCGTAGTGACCGTATAGATGGGGGTACTGCTGTTTTAGTTTGGGATAGCCGTGGGCTGGTAGAAGTTCGCCGTGGGTGTAAACAGTAATTCCAGTGTCTGCTGTTTGCTTGAGTAAGCCTTCGAGTTGTTTGATGTCATGTCCTGAAACCAGAATCGCCTTCCCTTGCCGTGGATTGAGGGGAACAGGCGTGGGAATTGGATGCCCATAGGTACCGGTATGTCCGGCATCCAATAGTTCCATAGAGCGCAGATTAATGGCTCCCACCTCAAGAGCAAGATCCACCCACTCCTGCAAGCTCAAGGTCTGGTTATCGAGGGCGACAAGTGCCTCATAAATGAAACGATACACCCGCTCGTCTTCCTGGCCCACTTCGTAGGCGTGGAAGGTGTAGGAGGCAAGACCCTTAACCCCATATAGCACTGTGAGTTTGAGTGAGAAAATATCCACATTCGAGGCAGACTGACTGAGGAACTGGAGGGAAATCTGCTCACCCTGCTCAACCAGGCTCTCCTCAAAGTTGGGTTCAAAGTCGGAAATTGCAGCCCAGGTGGGTGGAGTGTCTGTTGCTTGCTGCACTTGAGCCTTGAGGTTGGCGCGATGGGCGATCGCTTCTTGGAGATACTCAACAAACCGCTTTTCGGAAAAGTTGACATTCGTCATCGTGGCAAAGATCGTTTCGCAGGTGAAGACATCCACTGCATGAGTATCAATGCCTAACTCCTTTGCTTTTAGGGCAATCGGAGCCAACCCGCGCAGATAATAAATCAGCAAATCTTGGATAGCATTCACCTGGGGACTTTTCCCACAAGCACCAAACTGATGGCATCCTTGTCCGCTTGCTGTTTGTTCGCATTGTTCACAGAACATTGATTTTTTCCTTGTTGAATTGGTTAGAATTTACGCAACAACTCGGTTATGAAAGTATTTATCCGTCTCTGACTATGTTAACAAATCTGAGTTAACTCACATCTTGTAGCATTCTCAAGAACGGGCTCTCCGGCCCGTTCCATAAAGAGTGAATTTTGTTGTGGAACAGGCCGAAAAGCCTGTTCCTAAACAAGTAATTGAGAATGGTGCAACATCTCAGAGTTAACAAATCTGACGATGATTCATAGGGACTTGGAAAACCGTTTGCTTGAGTGGCGGATGAGATAGCTATCAAACACGGATGCAATATTGCGAATTAGCAAGCGGCCGAGCGCGGTTACTTCAATGCCATCGCCCCAACGTTTGATTAACCCATCGGCTTCTAAGGCATCAAGTTGTGGCAAAACCTGAGCGAAATAGTCATTAAAATCGAGATCGAAGCCGAGATGGTATTTTTCTTCCAAATCTTGCACCGACAGTTGGAATTGACACATTAATTCCATAATTACTGTGCGCCGAATCAGATCGTCCTGATTAAGTATAACACCTTTTTCGATCGGCAATTCCTTCCCATCGATCGCCCGATAAAAATCTTGCAATCGCTTGTGGTTTTGGGTATACACATCCTGCAACATACTGATGGAAGTCATGCCAAAGCCCAACAGATCCGATTCGGGCTTAGTGGTATAACCCTGAAAATTACGATGTAGTTGCCCAGCTTGTTGCGCGATAGCTAGTTCATCATTAGGCTTAGCAAAGTGATCCATACCAATAAACACATAGCCATTTTGCGTCAGTTGGTCGATCGTACTTTGCAGAATTTTCAGCTTTTCGCCCGCAGTCGGCAAAGCAGATTCTGGCATTCGTTTCTGAACCGGTTTGAGCCAGGGAACATAGGCAAAATTAAAGACAGCAATGCGATCGGGATTTAATTGCAAGGTCTTCTTTACTGTGTCCTGGAATGTTGCTTGTGTCTGGAAAGGTAAGCCGTAAATCAAATCCACATTGACACTTTCAAACCCAGCTTCCCGCATCCAATCCATCACATCAAACAACATCGCTTCGGGCTGCACCCGATTGATCGCTTCCTGCACGATGGGATTAAAGTCTTGAATGCCAAAGCTAATGCGATTGAATCCTAATTGTCGCAAAAATAGAATATATTCGCGATCGATATAGCTAGGATTGACTTCGATCGATATTTCTGCAGCGTCATCGAACCGAAAATATCGATTTAACTGGTTCCAGAGACACTCTACCTGACTGCGATCGAGATAGTTGGGCGTGCCGCCGCCCCAGTGCAACTGATGCACCAGCCGATCGGCATCCACCAAACTGGCAACTTGGCGAATTTGGCGATCGAGATAGCCTAAATAGGGTTCTACCACCTCCTTGCGCTGGGTAATGATGGTATTGCAGCCGCAGAAATAACAGGGCGTTTCACAAAAGGGGATGTGGCAGTAAAGCGATAAGGGGGTTTGTTTGTGATTGCCGACGGCGATCGCGGTTTTAAATGCGTGGCGATCGAAATCAGTGCTTAATTCTGTGGCGGGTGGATAGCTGGTATAGCGAGGTAAAGGCTGGTTGTATTTATTCAACAATGCAGCATCAAATTCAACCGTTTGTGATAACTGTTTCATTAACTAATGTATCCTTCTGTTGTTGTGTAAATTCAGAACCCCGGCATATTTTAGAGATAGGATCGATCTTGTTTTCCTTGGGCGAGTTATTTTGCGACAGATTCTCGCTTGGCATGAGGGCTGCGGCCTTCTGTGCTACCGGGGCGATCTTGCCGAGTCAGCAAATCAAAGGTATGGTCTCCAATCGCCGCTTTCACATCGGCTTCGAGTTCGTGCATTACATCCTGGTTAAGGGTAAATGCCGTATTTGCTTCGGCGACAATTCGCTCGATCGTGTCAGCATCCACCGGAAACTCATCAAAGGTTTGGCGATAGCGTTCCTTAAATACTCGCCTTGCTTCTGGTGTCGAGATTTGGGAAAATTCATAGAAATTTGTTCCCTGATCCGGCGGCAGAGACAACGCCGATCGAATCACATTTTTCAAGCTTTGTCCGCCGGATAAATCACCCATGTAGCGGGTGTAGGCATGGGCAATCAGCAGGACTGGATCGGTTGCTGAGAGGGTTTGAATGCGATCGCGATACACAGAACCCGCTGGCGAAGCCGTAATTTCCTCCCGCCAATTTTCACCGTAATAAAAAGCTAGATCGCAAGCCAGATTCTCAGTGCGATTTAACTCCGGGAAATAGAGGGTTCCGATAATCGGGTGGTTGACATGGTTCTGCAAAGCCGTTTCTAAGGCGCTGTAAACAAAGTACAAATCGGCAAATAGTTTACGCAAAGGTTCCCGTTCCACAATGCCTTTGATAAAGCATTTCATAAATGCCGTATTTTCGGCTGTGGTGTGGGATTGCATCGTGCCTTCTCTGAGGCGTGTCGATAGATTAGTCATGGCAATATCTCCTAATTAATAGCGGTTCTGGACGATTCAGCATTAATCGAAGGCAGTAAATAAAGGCGCAACAACTGCCACGCGATCGCAGCAATCCAGGGTAATTTTTGGCAAAATTGGATGGCGGCAGGGCGCTGGTTAGTTGAGATTTCTGCTAGCTTCTGATTGGCGATCGCACATCGATCCAAACGGGGAAAGAATTCTGGATGGTGGGTATCTAAAATACTGGGAAACGCCCGTTTTGCTGTTTCATTGGTGTGATGAATCACCTGCTTGTTATATTCATCGGGGTCGATGCCGATGGAGTCATAAAATGTGGAGCGTTCCAACACCGTCATTGTATGGGTGGCAAACACCGTCAGTAGGAAAAAGCGCGCCCAGAGTCTTGCCTTCCAGTTATTCCAAAGCTTAGGCTGCGATCGCAACAAAGCCTTAAAGAAATCCCCATGCCGATTTTCGTCTTGGCACCAATTCTCGAAGTAGCGAAACAGGGGATAAATTTGATGTTCTGGATGTTGTTCGAGATGGCGATACACCAAAATATAGCGCCAGTAGCCAATTTTTTCCGACAGATAAACAGTATAAATTACCCATTCTGGAGGGAAGAATGTGTAGGTACGATTTTTTGTTAAATAGCCCAGATCGAGAGACAACCCAAAATCTGCCATCGCCTTATTCAAGAAACCGGCATGACGCGCTTCATCCCGTGCCAGTAAGCTAAAGGCTTCCGATAACAACGGTTGGCGATTCTTAAGTTTGCGGGAGAGTTCTTTGAACAACAGAAAACCCGAAAATTCTGAGGTACAGGATCGCTCTAGAAAGTCAATAAATGCCTTTCGCGTTTCGCCATCAATGTTGTCCCAGCATTGCTCAAACTCTTGATTTCGGACAAAATGGTGGCGGTTATAGTCCGCGCGCAATTCTGCTACAACTGCTTCTAATTCCGCTTGTTGCCCGGACAGATCCATTTCGGCAACGGCATCAAAATTGGTGGTGTAAAAGCGGGGTGTTAACAGGGTTTCTTGAACAGGTGCTTTAATGCTGGATGGGAGACCAGCAGACTCCGATTTACTAATTGAACTGACCATAGGAGTGGAGAGTGGATTGTTCGGAATTGATGACTGTGCACCACATTGCCTTAATCCGCGATCGCCCACAAGTCAGTTACCAGTGGTATCCTATAGTTACTTTAGGTAAAGCATTGAAGCCAATAGGACGCTTGAGCCATTTCTAAAGAAATATGGAAATTATCGTGAAGGCAACTGTGCAGGGAGTTTATGGTGGAAGCGAGTCAGTGCGTAGAGGTTAAATGTCCGATTCAATTTGTGCTGGATTTGTTGGACAATAAATGGTCAATTTTGGTTCTACGCGAACTGTTTGGAGGCGCGAGGCGTCCCCACGAATTACTCACGGCACTCCCTGGCATCAGCACCAAAACCCTCACCCAACGCCTACGAGAGTTGGAATCTCAAGGGTTAGTTGATCGGCGTGTTTATGCCGAGATTCCGCCCCGCGTAGAATATTCCCTCACGCCCAAGGGTCGCCAAATTCAACCGGTGATGGTAGCCCTGCATCAAGTAGGATCGCAGTGGCTGGGACAGGAGAGTTGCATTTGTCCACTAACACACTCGGATGCTAAGGACGATCGCAGGAACGCTTCAGGTCTAATTTCAGATTAAAAATGTCAGAATTATTCCTCTCTCTCTTCTCTTCCTCAGTGTCCTCTGCGCCCTCTGCGGTTTAATCATTCCGGTTCTGGCGGGCGAATTCCGTGGCTTAAGTTAAGTCCGCTAAGAATTAGCCTTGGGAATAGCCACCAAAGTCATAGAATTAGCGGGATAAGTTGCCTGGAATCCAGTATCACTGACATTTAAATCGCTCTGACGGACGATCGCCTGCAAATTGGCCTCGCTGTAAGTGTAAAATTCAGCTTTACCCGCCGATTTAAATCCTTTCAAACTCAAGTTGCTAGTCAAATTTTTGTTGGTTTTATTAATAATTACCAGCGTCAGAGTACCATCACTGCTGCGATCGGCTCCGTAAATTGACAAAAGTCCTTGATCTGTGCTACCCGATCGCACCCAAGTATCGCCATACTTACCGCCTTTTCCGTCATAATTCATGTACATTCGGAAAGCATAGGCCCCCGGTTCCGAAGACTTAGGAGGCCCCCACAGCGTCGCTAAATCCACTTGTTCCCGCCCAAAAATCCCCAGTACGTCGGCTTGGGCTAAGGCGCCGTTAATCGACTCTAAACCGCCCCAATTGTATTCAGTAATCGCGACTTTTGTACCTGGATAATCTTGATTTACCCACTCTCGAAACCGGGGGATAATTGTTAGGGGTGGATTGTATTTACCAATCCAACTTTCATCAGTATAGGTAGCATCCCATAGAGAACGAGTCGATCGCAGTCGCAGCGCTTGGGTGTTGGCATCGCCGGCGGGACAATTGGCCAAACAGGTATCGTCCGCCGAAGGATAGTAGTGTTCGTCGAAATAGTCGAGAATCCGAACACCTTTTTGCTTTTCATAAGCGCGCATTTGTTGCAAGTACCACCGCGCAAACCAGACACCGCCGTGCTTTTCGCGATCGCCCTTAACCCCCGAATCCACATAGACAGGCCAGCCAAAATCCGACGGGCCGAGTACCTTAGCAGTTGGATCTGTAGCTTTTACCATTGAGGCATATTGGTAAGTGCGATCGCGCAATTCCTCGTAACTCGTCGCTTCTGGATGAACATCGCGGTGAGTATTTCCCCAGCCGCTTGGTTCATTGTCCATTTGATAAATTTGCACGCCGCCCTTAGCAGCAGTACCGTGGGTTTTAATTAAGTGTTGAACCCAAGCTTTTTGAAATGCTGGGTCGCTAATAATACTGACATCAAGGCGATTATTATCAGTTATCAAAGTACCGTCGGGACGCTTACCGTTGCCGCATTTATCACCTTCTGGAAAAATGTAGGGATTTGTTTTTTCTTGTGGCCCGTATTTGGATACTCTAAACCCGCAGTTCCAAGTGCTAAATTTATTTACATAGCCAATCATCGGAATTGTAACGATGCTTTTGCTGCCGTTTTGGCGGTTGATTTTGACAATTTTATCTATAGAATCACCGGGAACAGGATTTTTCTTGTCGCCGCCACCCACGAAAAAGAAGTCATCGCCGCTGTTGGAAGAATCGACTAACCAGTTGTAGCGGCTGGTGTGATTGGCCCCCCAGCGTTCTACTGGAATTCGTAACTCTTTGGCGATTGTGGGATCTAGGGCATAATCATTCATACCATAGATGTCAGGACTGATGGAATGTCGATCGGCTGTCACATCAACAGATAAGGTGGGATTGACTGTTTGGGCTATGCCGTTTTTGAAGTAAACTGTTGTGGAGGCAATTGCCAAAGCGGCGATTAAAGCTAACAAAAATAGGACAAGCCAACGAGGTTTATTTTCGGGAAACTGCCACAAAAATCGTGCATTCATTAATTTATGGTAGAGTATTTAATAGGGCTTGTTTATAATCTACTGCACTTTTGTAATAAATTTCAGGATTGTCGATTAAAGCGCGATCGATAACTGCGGCTAGCGGTTGAGGAATCGAGGAAGTGCGATCGCGAATAGGAACTGCATCATTATCCAAAACAGCACGAAACGGGTCTAATCCTGCAAAATTGCGAGGCGAATATCCCGTAATCATCACGTACAAACAAGCCGCCGCCGCCCACACATCAACCTCCGGTTTCGCATACTTATAATCAAGCACTTGCTGTCGCGGCATAAAATACGGCGTACCGACAGCATTACCAGTCATCGTTTGGCCGCTTAAACCCGCTTGATCGAAAGCTTTTGCTAACCCATAATCCCCAATCTTAGCAACTTGTTTCCCACCCACATTCGCCAGAAAAATATTCCCCGGCTTCAAATCCCGGTGAATCAAACCCCGTCCCTTTGCAAAACTACCATCAGCCAATCTGACATTGGGAATTTCCGCATTATGAGTGTAAGTCAAACCATCTAAAACTTGCACAATAATAGCCACAGCCTCATCAATCGGCAAAGTGCTGACACCGCGTTTTGCCATCAAATCAACAACACTACCGCCCTCGCAGTATTCCATCGTGAAAAAGAAAGTTTCATCAGCATAACCAGACTCTTTAAATCCTACCACATTCGGATGCTTCAAACATTTAGTATTATCAACTTCCCGCAAAAACCAATTCACAGCCCGCTGATTCGCAGCAACTTTTGGTAACATCACTTTCAGGGCGACTTCTTCATTTGTTTGTTTATGTCGCGCCAAATAAACCAAACTAAAACCTCCCTTACCCAACTCCTTCAGTAAAACATAATCCCCCAGAACTCCAATATTAGTTTTACCAGCCACAGCTTTCAACAGAAAAGCTTGCAGCATTTCCCACAGATTGGCTTGATTTGAGGGAATGATTGGGGGTGATTGTTGTTGGATATTTTTGGCGATTTCCGGGTCAAGGGTAACAGCAACTCGAAAAGAAGTATCGCTGAGTGTAAATTCATCTCCCCCCTGCAAGTCGTATTCTGGAAATTGAATTTGAGCAGCTTCTTCGGGAGTTTGATGGGCTTCTCGCTGACCGATTTTTTCACCGTTTACAAAAGTCCCATTTTTGCTACCAAAATCTCGCACGCGGATATCGGGAGGATTGATATCTAGCAAACAGTGATAGCGGGAGATGGTGGGGTGTTTGTCGTCGTCGGGAATTTTGGGATAGCAATCTTTGGCGCGCCCGATAATGCAAGTAGTGCGGGTGTCAAAGGCGAATTCTTGGCCTTTGAGATTGCCTGCGGTGATAGTGAGGGTAACTTTTGAACTCATATAAATTGTAAATTATGAATTTTGGATTATAGACACTTTTGCACCCACCCTTAGTAAAATGCTAACTCTTGCTCCCCCCCTTAGCAAGGGGGGGCTGGGGGGGGGGTAAAAGAGTTGATGTTATAAACGATTAAATCTAATCTACCCTCCTAACTCTTACTCCCCACCCTTAGCAAGGGATTAACTCTTACTCCCCCCCTTAGCAAGGGGGGGCTGGGGGGGGTAAAAGAGTGGATGTTATAAACGATTAAATCTAATCTACCCTCCTAACTCTTACTCCCCCCCTTAGCAAGGGGCTAACTCTTACTCCCTCCCTTAGCAAGGGGCTAACTCTTACTCCCCCCCTTAGCAAGGGGGGGCTGGGGGGGGTAAAACACCCGATGTTCTCAACGATTTAATCCCCTCCACAATCACCTCTAAAACCCCATCCAAATTATGATAAACATCATCATTAGTAAACCTCAAAAAATGAATTCTTGCCGACTCAATAAACTCTTGCCTTTCTGCATCATATTCTACAGCGCCATCCACAAAATGGCTGTCACCATCAACTTCCAGTGCTAACTTGATTTCTGGTGAATAAAAATCTAGCGCAAATGCTGCTACACTGTATTGTCTGCGAAATTTACAATTCTCAAGCTGTCTGTTTCTGATCCGTTTCCATAGCTGCTTTTCAGCTTCTGTCATTTCTGCGCGAAGCTTCTGCCGCTTGAATTTTTCTGAGCTTCTGTTGTAGAGTTTTGTCATTGTTATATAGGATTTAACCCCCCCCCAGCCCCCCTTGCTAAGGGGGGGAGTAAGAGCGTTTTTTTAGTTTGTTCGTTTGTTGTTTAGATTTTTACCCCCCCCAGCCCCCCCTTGCTAAGGGGGGGAGTAAGAGCGTTTTTTTAGTTTGTTCGTTTGTTGTTTAGATTTTTAACCCCCCCCAGCCCCCCCTTGGTAAGGGGGGGAGTAAGAGTTATTTGAGTTTTATTGTTGGTTGCTTAGTCTTGGTTGTTAATGCAAACTACAAATTTTGTTTCTTGCGTTATGGAGTTTGGAGGCTGTTGGTGGGGAGGCAGAAACCGGGTTTCTTCCTGAATCTGGGTGATGATGCGTAAATTATCGCAGAAACCCGGTTTCTGAGATTGATTTTACTTTGATTATTTGCTCGTTATGTCCCGAAAACCCCGTCGGAAACCTAGACAGGGCATGGTTTCGTGGTTTTGGGCTTTGTTATAAATCTTTATGAAATCCTGAAACGCTTAGATGTTACAGTCTACAAGTCTCGACGCGAAAAAACAAAAACACCACCTCCCCCCAATCCGACCTTTAAACCCGTTAACCATCCCACCCAACGGGAGGTGAGCTTCTGGTGCTCTCTCTGAAAAAGTGAGGTCTTTGTAGTACAGCCATTTGTCATTTTTTTTCCAGCCTACCTGATCGCCAAACGCTTCCGATACTGTAATATCATATTTCCTAGTTCCCCCCAGACTTTGATAAATACGCTTCTGCACGCTAAAGCCGAAGCGCCCATCGCTGTATTTTACCCAAAGTTGGTCAATAGTTCGCAAGTCCTCGCAGGGGAATTTTTCAATACTCTTTGTATCCAGCCATCCTTCTTTCTCCCTACCCGCCACCTTCAACATCACTCTCAGAGTTTCCTCATCGGCTTCTTGCCACTTTTTAGCCGCCAATAAATTCCGCAAGTTTATATAATCCATCCCCACGGCTGAAATCACCCGCGCAGTCTCAGGAGGCGCTGGTTTCGGTATCACCAAATCCAACAAATTCAATTGCACTGTCTCCAACAAATTCAATTGCACTGTCTCCGCCTTTTTAGCTATCCCTAAATCCAAAGCAACTTTTTTAGGCATCACCAAATCCAACCATTCCTGCACCGACTGCGGGCGATTTTGCGGTTCCAACTCCATCCCTTTGATAATCGCCGCATTCACCCTGTTACTAATTTGATCATTGTGCTGTTTCGGCGGAATTAAAAGCACATTTTGCTTCCTAAATTCCGACGGAAACGGCATCTCACCAGTCAGCATCACGTACAGCGTCGCCGCTAGCGAATAAACATCACTATAAGACCCACATTCTCGTCGTTTTTCTGACAATTCGATGGGTGCGTAATACCTGGTTCCAACATTTGTATTAGTCCTCAACTTCCCCGGTGCAGTAGGCTGTCTTGCTATACCAAAATCAATTAAAACCGATCCTAAACCCTGCCGTCTGAGCATAATATTTTCGTAAGGATTCAGGTCAAAAAAACTTAAGTGGCGGCATCTGGTAAAATAAAGGAATGAAAAAGCCCACAGCCACCAGA
>NZ_JAUBUJ010000234.1:0-1740 GCF_036705405.1 Microcoleus sp. B13-B6 | reverse complement strand
TTGCCCATCAAGTGCGATGTCTGCGGTTAGCTACGCGATCGCGATTTTTTCTAACTTATTCAGCAAGCCCTAGATAATTCATCAATCAACCATCAAACATCCCCAATACCAATTCAAATTACCTACGGCTACAAAGAGTGACCATCGTCCCGACTTAAAACAATTTATTTTAGACCTAATTTGTAGTGGAGATGGAGATGTGCCACTATTTTTACGAGTAGCTTCAGGAAACGAATCAGATAATTCCATATTCGCCTCAATCTGTCAAGACTTTTAAAAAAAATTAAATCTCGACACTTTAATGGTAGCTGACAGTGCATTATATACCGCTCCAAATTTAGAAATGTTAACCAATTTAAGATGGTTAACTCGTGTACCACTAAGCCTGAAACAAGCGCAGCAACTGGTGTCTCAGCTTGCAGGAATCAGAATTAAATGAAAGTTCAATAACGGGATATCGTTGGTCAGAACACAAAAGTAATTATGGTGGAATTACACAAAGATGGTTCGTAGTAGAGAGCAGTTTGCGTCGTGATGCCGACCAACGTAAATTAGAAAAACAACTCAAAAAAGCTGAAATTGAGGGTCAGAAAAAGTTGCGAGAGTTATCAAATATTGAATTTGCTTGTGACACCGATGCCTTGTCACTGGAGTTTAGACTAAAAAACGATCGCATCTAAAAGTAGCTGCCTTTCAACAGAAGGCAAGTTATTGCTCAAAAACTCACGCATTGAGGAGATTAAACAACTAATCTTGAAGACTTTTTGCGTCGAGAAACCCGTTTCTTGACAGTGGGATATCGCGGTGCCTTAGTCCGTACCTTTCCTGTTTCCCAGCCAGGAGATTTTCCCCTATGTTTAGGTGGTTTCGTAGGAGTACCAATGTCAACTAAAACCGATAACATTGATTGGGCAACACGTCCAGGAGTTAAATCGATCCTAGCAGACTGCCAAGGCAGTCGATGTTCGAGAACTAAATCCCTAGCCAGCCAGAGTTGCCAACTCATCAATGGCATTAAATCACTCCAACGCTCAGATTGTTCGGGAGTTCTCAAGTTAGGCAATGTCCAATGTAATCGTTGCTTAGCTTTCCCGTTACCAATGATCCACTCCAAAACGTCGTAAATACTTAAACCAAACAGTTTCGCTTGGGTAGAGTTCGTTCTCCCACCCAAACCAACCACAAGGGTGGAAACGGCTGACCGCTTGACATGGGATTCATTCTTAAGGGCGAGGATTAAATTAACAGGATGTCCCGGCGCACGATAAAAATGTAAGTCAAGCCATTGACTGACTCGGACTTGTCCCAACTGTGGATGTTCATCAATTTCAATCACAGTATCCGTTTCGAGCCATGTGGTTGGGTCATTGAGTCTCATTTTGAACCCGTGTTTCCGTGGTCTACCGCGACCACTATAGGCTGGTGGTGCCGACCACAAACAGGCATTCTTTCGGACTCTCATTAAGCAATCAGCTTGAATATCTGCTTGGGCTAATACCCAAGTTGCATTGCCATATTCTCGATCTAAGACTGCTAATACGCTTGTTGACGCTCTGTTGACAGACAAGTTTGAGTTGGGAAGCTGCTTGAAGTATGGGCGAAGACCCACTACTAATTCGTTCATGGAGTAGGGGTAAGGCCCAACTTCCATGAGCTTCAGGTAGTTAGAGTCGATAGGGGCATTTCTACCCCTACCTCTCCTTCAGAACGGAACGTGAAACTTTCGCTTCATTCCGCTCC
>NZ_JAUBUJ010000039.1:50732-69132 GCF_036705405.1 Microcoleus sp. B13-B6 | reverse complement strand
AGGCTCTTTCTGCCCATTCTTGTGACTACTTTCCTATGCCTGACCTCATTCCCGAATTTCAGACCTGAATCCTTACGCTTTATGTTCCTTAAAATAAGTTTGACCTGGAAGTAAACAGGAGGATAAAAGCAAATTTTCAAAAGGCATTAACTGTCTCTCAATCTTGAATTTTCAGTAAATTAGCATAAATGCGAGAAACATCATCCGACACTTGACCAAAAGTTTCCCAATTTATTGTACCTTCTTCACTGATAATGTTTTTGGCTGTTCCATCCTCAAACAAATAGACTGAAACTTTTTCTTGAGAAATAAAAGCATCTGTTCGCTCTAAATAAAACATTTCTTTAATGCTATCTGGATCTTCATGCTTAGCTGCTTGCATGAGATTAGCAAGATGGTCAACAATGTAGGGACTGTGGGTTGTAATTAAGACGTGCAATCCAGCATTGACTAACATTGCCAAAAATTCAGCTATCTCTACTTGAGCCGCTGGATGTAAATTCATTTCTGGCTCATCAATTATCAGTAACTCATTTGGTTCAACTAAATAGCGTAAACAGAGAACTAATGGAGCTAATTCTTTTACCATTGAAGAAACAATAGGCATCTCCAACTTGGTACTTTCTTTAGGTTGAAAAAGTAGTTCTTTTCGCAATTCTGATGATGTTTCAAAACCGACCTTTCCTTGTAAAATCTCTTTTTCTAAAAAATCAGCTAACTTCACATATTCCTCTACCAAAGGATTCTTTTTTATTTCCTCTTCTCTGTCTTTTTTTCTAGAACTCCATATAATCATCTCCAACAAACGCTTTACTGGTTCAACCAAAGGCGTTTTTCTGCGTTCAAATTCGGATTTATCTGTTTCTTTTAAAAGTTCTTCGCTTCTAACTTCTCGAAGTTGAAAAGAGCTAAATGGAAAAGTTATAAAAGTAGTCCTTTCAGTAGGGAATATATGTATATAAGCATAAAATGCTTTGTGGAGCATCTGAAAAATTTCCTGAATTACGAATTGCTTAATCGCTTTTTTAGGCAGCTTATTCAAAATTTTCCCGTTTGAATAAAAATACAATATTCCTTCGTCTGATTCTTTCAGGGCATTAAGTAAACCTAAAGAAATTTCACTCTCGACAGAAGCTGATTTTATCCTTTTCAACAACTCTGCTTTTGTTTCTGCTAAATTTAAATCTACTTGCAAGTTATCAAAATCTGCTCGTTCTGTAGCCATAAAAGAGGGCATCCAGTTTCGAGCCAAACGAGCCACATCATTAATATAAATTTCCGCACAGTCATTAGCAAATTTAATCATATCAATTTGTGCATTACCTTCATCAAAAAGTTGCTGAAGTGCGCTATCTATGATTGGATATGTCTGTTGGGTTTTACCGTCAAGATAAGCTTTTAAGTAATTTCCGTATCCCTGCTGTCCGAGGATCGCTGATAAAGTGTATGCAGCCCATGTTTTCCCTTCACCATTACGACCAATAAAAACAGTTAAAGGCTTTAAATCAATTTCTGCTTTTTCAACAACACCTAAGTTTCTAATTTCTAATTTCATTAAAAAATTTCCTGTTGATAAACTATCAGATAGAGAGGAACCTGAAACCGTTAGTTGTATAGATTTTTCATTCCTAAACCCATTATGCCAGGATTGGTGATTCTTGTTCAATATTAACAGCAAGTAGAGCGGCGACGAGCGCCGCATTTCCCAACATCAGCTCTAAGTCCACTGTCGGAAAAATGTATTTTCTTCCCAAGCGGCGGCGGTGCGTTTTTCAAGTGCTGCCATTTCTGTTGTGTTCAGGGGTTTGAATGCTTGGGCGACTTTGAAGTTTTCTTCTAATTGCTTTACTGACTCGGCGGCGATGACGCAGCAGTGCACGCCGGGAAGTGAAAGCGTGTAGCCCATTGCTTGGTGCATTCCATCTAAAACACCGTTCTGAAATAATTTGCCGTAAGCTGGTATTTTCATGGCTATGACGCCGATGTTTTTGGCTTTGGCCACTGGTAAAGCGCTGGTAACAAAGGAGCGCGGATGATGTTTTTCGGCGGCGTTGAGGGAGATTAATGTTGTGTCGAAAGGATAGCGATCCAAGCCTGCGGCAATGATGGCTGGTTCGTGGTGTCCGGTGATGCCGGAAAAACGAATTATTTTTTGCTGTTTGGCTTCTTCGATCGCCTTTATTGCTCCTTTGGCACTGAAAATTTTGTCTAATTCTGTTTGGAATGAGACGTGGTGGAGTTGCCACAAGTCTAGCCGATCGGTTTTCAATCTTTTGAGCGATCGCTCTAAGTCTCTCCACGCCCCGTCTCTGTCTCTGGCGGCGGTTTTTGTGGCTAAGAATAGGCGCGATCGATATGGTGGCAAAACTTTGCCTAAGTTTTCTTCGCTGGGCCCGTAGTCGGCTGCCGTGTCAAAATAGCGAATGCCTAGTTCGATCGCGCGTTCAATTTGCGCCGCTGCTTCTGCTTCTCTTCCCGGCTGCGACAGCGGTGTTTGTCCGGCCCCCCCCAAACCGAAAATCGGCACTTTCACGCCGGTGTTGCCTAACAGTCGTTCTGGCATTTTTACTGTGGCGACCGCCTGGTTATTGGGTGCGGCTGCGATTTCCCCATCCTGCTGTTCGATCGCCTTAGCACCTGCAATGCCGCTGGCAACAGCTATACTGCTCAATATAAAATTGCGGCGAGTCTTTTTGCGGGTCATTGTTTCCGTCTCCTCAGAATATGTGAGAGAAATTAACCGCGTTTGTGTTGGCACAATACATAAATTTTTACGGCAAATCGGATAATTTTCCCCCTCTCCGAGGGAGGAGATGACCGGGGGAAAATTATCTATGTGCCGATCGACTATTGGTCAATTATCCATGCGCGAATCAGTTCGTTTATCTGTTCTGGTACTTCGTCGTGGGGACAGTGACCAGCTTTGATAAAGTGTTCTGTTAACTGCGGATAGTGTTTGCGAAATTTAGCGCTTCTTTCTGTGGAATTCATCCACGGATCGCCTTCTCCCCACAGCATTAGCAATGGGCAGGTTAATTGACTAAGTAATACGTCAATTTTTTCGCCTTGGGGTGTTCGGAATACGGAAGCGAATACTTTGGGGGCACCGGGATCGCAGGAGGGAAGGTAAATTTCTTCTACTAATTGGTCTGTGACGGCGCTTTGGTCGAGATAAACTTTTTCTAGGGTTTTCCGAATTGTCGATCGCTGGCGCACGTACTGGAACAGCAGAAAACTTGCCCAATCTTGCTGAAATAAGGTTTTAGCTACGGCAGATATGGCTTTTTGCAAGGGCGGGGCTTCGGGTGCGGGCTGCGGTTCGCTGAAGGGGCCGGCGCTGTTGATTAATATGAGTCCCGCTGCTGATTCGGGGCGCCCGGCTGCTACACACAAGGCGGCGTAGCCTCCGAGGGAGTTGCCGGCTAGTACGGCGGGCCGGCCGATGATGTTGGTGATAAAATCGTGGAGTTGGTCGCGCCAGAGGTCGCCGCTGTACTGCAATTCTGGTTTTGCCGATCGCCCGAATCCGATCAGGTCGATCGCCCACACTTCAAAGTCTTTGCTCAGGCCGCTGATATTTTTGCGCCAGTGGTCTGTGGAGGCTCCAAAACCGTGAATTAACAGCAGGGGAGGGCGTTCTGGATGCCGATCGCTGGATCGAACGTAGTATACTGAATGCCCCCGCCACTGCCAGTAAGTGCCGGCTATGGGGGCTGCGGTTATGGCTGGGGTTGCTTGCATAATGTAAAGAAATAATTATTTACTATAACTATTGTATCGCGACATTCAGATTTATCTAGTTGGAACAACGCCCCGGAGTTTCGCCAGCAAAGGATAGGTCAATGTGGGCGAGTTGGGCTCTCGCGCTCGCCGGCACTCAGGCTTAATAAGTTTTGTAACGAATATTGATTTTGTGAGGGGCGCAGCAATGGGAGATATGTTGCCCGATCGCATTTGGGAAAATAAATCGGGTTTGGGCTGCAACACACCTAGGTATGATGATTTGGCTGTTTGGCTGCAACATCAAGTTCTGGGCGATGGCGCAAAGCAGCGGCTGCTAGGGTCGAACCTGATGGGCGAGGGTGAAGGGATCGACTTTTTTATAGTTATTTCCGAGCTTTTCAACGTGGGGATCGTTTGTTAGGTAGCTGTTAATGGCTTGGAGGATGCAGCGAGCCGTTTGGTTGCTAGTTGGCAAAAGCCGACCTCAAAAATTTCGCTACTGGAAGAAGTTATAAGTAGAATTACTGATGGTTCTCTGCAGAAGTTTCTCAGAATCGCAGAATATTTTGTGACGTGGTTTGCTGTTCTTAATTGCTTTGATACTCTAAGATAGAAGTAGAGCTGCGCCGCTCAATTAATTAGCATTTTGAATACTAGGGAGCCAACTATGCAGGGTGTGAACTTTATCCACCTGAAAGTTAGGGAGTTTTCTGAGTGATTGCTATTTCACCTCGTCCCGTCGGACGCAATTGGATTACGATTAGCTTCGCTTCTACTCTATACCTTTGTCCTATTTTGGATCTGCTCCTAGCAGAGGTGCCAGATTTCTGGCAAGCAGAATTGCGGTTGGGGCTTCAAGAAGCTTTGGTAAATGCTGCTAAGCATGGAAACAAATTAGATCCCGCTAAAACTGTTGGAGTCCGTTTTTCGATCGTCCAAAACCAATATTGGTGGGTGATATCGGATGAAGGTTCTGGCTTTAAGGCTCCTTGCAGTTGCAACCTTTATACCGATGATTGCGACAGTCTCCTCGCAGAGGATGTTGCAGATAACTCTGGACTACCCCATGTGGAACAGGAATGTGGTAGGGGGTTGTTTATTCTTTACCAAATATTCGATCGGGTAGAGTGGAATTCTGAAGGTACAGAGTTACGGCTGTGCAAAGAACTTGCCAGTCCCTACCGACTGCCTCGCTTGCGCTAGCACCGCTATGAAAGCAGCAGTTTTCACCTCCGCTAGACCGGGAAATTTTTTCGTTCTCGGGCTGAAGCTTGCAGTGAGAAATTGGAGTATCTGGCTATTGATAGCTGATCATAATGCAAAATGTGAGTTTTGAGTTAAAAAAGTATAAATCTTTTGAACTCACAATCGCGCTGCTCGATCTAGCGGCGCGATTGTCTAAATTTTGAGCGACTACTCAAGTCAAAACTCAAGAATCAAAACTCAAAATTATTTGCCGTGGGTGGGACAGGGAGGAGCCGATATCGATCGATCCAGCCATCCTGCTGCTTGGTTTAAGCGCGGGAGAGCTTCTTCGGGCTGTTTTTTGAGCAAAAAGACCAAAGCGGCTGCCGCTTGCTCGCAGGCCCGCGCGGAACGGTTGGCTTTGAGGCGGTGCCAATCTTTTTCGGCGATGGCGAGGCGCGCGGCGAGAGCTTGGGCGAGTTCTACCGTGCTCAGCTCGTTGAGGTTGACAGTTTGGGTTGTTTGTGTAGTTTCAAGCATAATTGGCAATTATACGGATTTGGCTGCCGTTTCTGAATTTAAAAAATATACTGCATATAATAACAACTTAATTGGAAATCGGTTTTTTTTATTATTTTTGTCAGGTTTGCAGATCGAAATGCCTCAACAGCCGTCAGAGTTAAATCCCGAAGAGCAAGAAAGTGAGTTTGTTCAAGCGCTCGCAGCAGTTGAGCGATCGCTCGCAGGAGTCAAAGAACGGTACACTCAAATTCAGGTCGATCGACAGCGCCAAGTAGAACTCGGCCATCGCCGCGAAGAAATCCGCCAGTCGGGGCGCCGAAATCCATTGCCGGAACTCAAAAAAGAATTGCGGGAAATTGAGCAAGAATTGGAAACTATCGAGTTGAATTTAGAAAGCAGCCTGTTTTCTTGGGGAAGCATAAAACAACCTTTTTGGCAAGCAGTTCGCTTTGGGGGGCTTGGCATTTTGATCGGTTGGATTTTGAAATCCTATGCAGGTTGAAGGATGTTGGGAGTTAGAATTTTTGATTTTTTTATTTACCGCAGAGGGC
Organism: Microcoleus sp. B13-B6; assembly: GCF_036705405.1. Taxonomy (NCBI): domain Bacteria; kingdom Bacillati; phylum Cyanobacteriota; class Cyanophyceae; order Oscillatoriales; family Microcoleaceae; genus Microcoleus; species Microcoleus sp. B13-B6. Next base: position 63,151 of record NZ_JAUBUJ010000039.1, on the reverse strand, counting down.
GCAGAGGGCGCAGAGGAAGAGAAAAGAGAGAAATATGGTGCAAAATATTAAATAAACAGGAGTGGATATTATGACAAATCAACGAATAGCAGCGATTTTGCGCGCAGGTGAACCCGACGAAACTGTAACTGTTCAAGGCTGGGTTCGCACTAAGCGCGAATTGAAAGAATTTGCCTTTGTCGAAGTCAACGATGGTTCGGCGATGGCTAACTTGCAAGTAGTCATAAATTCCGATTTGCCAGATTTTGAAAATGTACTGAAACAACTGAATACAGGTGCATCTCTAGAAGTGTCGGGAGTGCTGGTAGCATCTCCGGCAAAAGGACAGCGAATTGAGTTGAAAGCCTCACAAGTAGAAGTTTACGGCGATGCAGACCCGCAAACTTATCCGCTGCAAAAAAAGCGCCATTCCTTTGAATTCTTGCGGACAATCGCGCATTTGCGGCCGCGCACAAACACCCACGGTGCTGTTTTTCGAGTCCGCAATGCTTGTTCGGCGGCGGTACACCAATTTTTTCAAGAACGCGGTTTTTTGTGGGTTCATACTCCGATTATTGCTGCTAGCGACTGCGAAGGTGCGGGGGAAATGTTCGCCGTTACCAACTTTGATTTAAAGAATGTGCCGCGCACTGATTCGCAAGAGGTTGATTATGCTAAAGACTTTTTTGGAAAGCGCGCCTATTTAACAGTTAGCGGCCAGTTGGAAGCGGAAGTTATGGCGATGGCTTTCGGCAATGTTTACACTTTTGGCCCGACTTTCCGAGCGGAAAATTCTAATACTTCGCGGCATTTGGCGGAGTTTTGGATGATTGAACCGGAGATGGCTTTCTGCGATTTGCAGGGAGATATGGATTTGGCTGAGGCGTTTTTAAAGTACATTTTTAAATACGTTTTGGATCGTTGCCCGGAAGATATGGAGTTTTTCAATGAGCGCATTGACAAAACGGTTTTGGCTACTGCTGAAAATATCATTAATAATCAGTTCGAGCGGATTACTTATACCGAGGCGATCGCACTTTTGGAAAAAGCTGACAAAAAGTTTGATTTCCCGGTAAGTTGGGGCTTGGATTTGCAGTCGGAACACGAGCGTTATTTGGCTGAGGACTTGTTTAAAAAGCCGACAATTGTCAGCGATTATCCCGTCGGGATTAAAGCATTTTATATGCGTTTAAATGAGGACGAGAAAACCGTGCGAGCAATGGATGTTTTGGCTCCTAATATTGGGGAAATTATCGGCGGTTCGCAGCGGGAAGAAAGGCTGGATGTGTTGGAGCGGCGTATGGAAGCCCAGGGTATGAATAAGGAGGAATTGTGGTGGTATTTGGATTTGCGCCGCTACGGGACTGTGCCTCACGCTGGGTTTGGTTTGGGATTTGAACGGTTGGTGCAGTTTATGACGGGAATGGGGAATATTCGGGATGTAATTCCGTTTCCGAGAGCGCCTTTGAGTATTGATTTTTAGTTAATTCAGGACTTACGCAAAAAACCCGGTTTCTGAGAAAAATCCTGCACATCTGCGAGAAATATTGACATAGAAACCGGGTTTTGACGGCTCGTGCGTAAGTCCTGAATCGATTACCTGGAAGGTCGCAACTTCTGATTTAAGATTTGTAACGCCTTCACGAATTGAGGATCGGCGGTAGTCCCAATTTTACGATCGCGAAACAGGTCTTGCTGTTGCCTATCAGTCAGTTCTACGACTACATCAGGATTGAGTCCAGTTCGGTTAATATCTCGTCCTGTGGGCGTTAACCATTTTGCGACCGTGACTGCTAAACCTGAGCCATTCTGCAGTCCCCGTACAGACTGAATAGAATTATAACCTTTGGTTCTTGTTCCGACCAAGCTTGCTCGTTTATTTTCCTGCAAGGCTGCCGCCACGATTTCGCTGGCACTAGCAGAATTATCATTGATTAGGATGACTAAAGGTTTCTGGGTGAGTGCGCTATGATTGGCCTGGTTCTGGTCTTGTATTCCATCGCGTTCAATCATACTAAAAATGATGCCTCGATCGAGCCACATCCGAGCGATGTCAATGCTTGCTCTCAACAAGCCACCTGGATTAGAGCGAAGGTCGAACACGTAGCCTTTTACATTCTGTTTCTCCAAAGCTTCGATCGCCGCCTTCATATCCTCCGTAACCTGAGCACTGAAGTGATTTAGCCGAATATAACCAACCCGACCAAACGCAGTTTCCTCAACACGATACCGTACAGGAATATTTTTTGTATTGGCACGTTGAATTCTAAAAGTGAGGGGCTGACCATTACGAAGAATGCCTAGAGTAACATAGGTTCCCAGGTTTCCTTGTAGCAGTGTCAGGACTTCATAAAAAGCCTTCCTTTCGACTGGTTTACCATCAATTGTAGTGATGATATCATGTGGCAAGATTCCGGCTTTATGTGCCGGGGAATTTTCAGTAGGCTGGATAATCGTAACTGCTTGAGTATCCCGGTCATTTATAATTTCAAGTCCGGTTTGGGTAATATTAGCAGTGGTACTCTGCAAACTTTCGTATGCGACTGGATCGTAGAAAGCGGTGAATGGATCGCCCAGTAGCTTCAACATCTCTCGAATTGCTTGATATGCCTCTTCATAGGAACCATAGGACCGATTCACATAGCGTTGACGAATCGCATTCCAGTCCTGCTGATTGAATCTCGCATCAATGTATTGACGCGAGATTATCTGCCAAACTTCGTCCACTAAGGCCTTTGGGCTGTCCTGATCCGTGATAATGGTGGGAGAATTAACTGATTCGGGGGTCGATGGATTTGCGATCGCACCTAGCTGGGTGAATTGATTTGTGAGGAGTGCGATCGTCAACAGTTTCAAAAACCGGGAAGAGATAGGACTTAAACGCATACTGAACACCTGATTAAGAGAGAATAATGAGAGCTGTATCGCAAGTTTTCACTACGAATTTATACCAAATTTGGGTGAAATACTTCCTTTATTTCTTAGTGATCTGTAGGGTGCGTCGCTGTCAGATCAGAAATGAAACTTGCGGATTGTTCCGGGCGACGCACCTTACCATAACGGTTTTATGAATGAAGTGAGGTACAAATTAAATGGGCGACACCCGATCGGTGTTTTCCAATCTAAAATCTCAAATCTCAAATGGTATGAGCTAATGGTTCTTCAAATCCCATCGAGTTCCAAAGCACCAACTGTCACCTGGGAAGCCCTACCAGCCGACTTTGTATTACCGGACGATCCCCTGGACAATATTCAACAACCGCCCCTTGCTGCCGCTCTCACCGATGCTCTGGGAGCCGCGGGACGCATTGGGCCGATCGCCCTAATCGGTTCCAATTTTGGACTGGTAGCGACTGTAAATAAGCAGATTGTAGTCAAAGCACCGGATTGGTTTTACGCGCCGCAAGTGCATCGAGTCGCAGAGGACACCATTCGCCGCAGTTACACGCCGAATCTGGAGGGTGCGCCGGTATCGGTGGTGATGGAGTTTTTGTCTAATAGACTTCTTGCAAAAGTCCTTTCGATCAAATTTTCGGACGGGCTCTCCGGCCCATCCCACAAGAGAAAAAACTTTTTGTGGGACGGGCCGGAGAGCCCGTCCCAGCTATTTTTGCAAGAGGTCTAATGAAGATTACGGCGAACTGTCGGTGCGATCGACTCCTCCCTATGGCAAGCTCTACTTCTACGAGCAGATTTTGCAAGTGCCCACCTATGTTACCTACGACCCCTACGAGCCCAAACTGGAAGTGCGGTATCTGCAAAATGGTGGTTATGCAGCCCAAACCGCTGATGCTGAGGGACGGGTGCGGATTCCAGAGTTGGATTTGTGGCTAGGGATTTGGTCGGGGGAACGGCTGGGGCAAACTATGAATTGGCTGCGCTGGTGGGATGAGGCTGGAAATTTGCTGCTGTGGAGTTCGGAACAGGCCCAACAGGAACGGCTGCGGGCCCAACAGGAACGCCAGCGGGCGGAGGTATTGGCGGCAAAGTTGCGGGAGTTGGGTGTCGATCCCGATCGGCTGGCTTGAAATGTCGCGATGTTCGTTAGTTAGCCGTAGGCTGCGTCGCCATCGAAAATTTACAAACAAGACCGACAATCTCGCAGCGACGCACCACACAATAGTTAGGTGCGTCGCTCAAAAACTTACAAATTCCAGCGAAGTTTCCGCAGCGACGCACCCTACAAAATACTTTCGCTCTGCCTGGGAACGAGTAAATAAATTAAGTCGCTGGGGGAATTGTGATATCAACAGATTGCACTTTTACCGAAGTTCCCAAACTCGATAACGGCGGTTGAATTGCTGCCGTATTTCCCACTACTAATGTTACCAGATTCTCCGGTTTCAAGTAAGTCTTGGCTACGCGCTGCACGTCGGCAACTGTTGCTGCTTCGATGCTGCGGCGGTAGCGAAAAATGAAATCTTCGGGATAACCGTAGTATTCGTAGCGCATTAATCGCGACAAAGTTTGACTGGGATTTTCAAATTTGAAGATGAAAGAATTCAGGGTGGAATCTTTAGCAAAAGCTAATTCTTCCGGGGTAATTGGTTCGGTGCGGATACGATCGATCTCTGCCCGAATTGCCTGGATAAACGGTACTGTGGCATCCGATCGCGTTTGGCCTCCTGCGACAAACACCCCCGGATAGTCAAATTTCGGACTCCAAGCTGCGTATACTGAATAAGCTAAACCTTGGCGCGATCGCACATTATTAAACAAACGACCACCGAAACCGTTCAAAACCCCGTTCATCACGTCCAAAGCACCGTAATCTGGACTGCTGAGCATTCCGCCCAAATGTCCCATTTGCACGTAACTTTGACTTAATTGCGGCTGATTTACCAAAAATATGCCGCCCCCATTTGCTGGCGATACCGTTGGTAGTGCAGGCACTTGTGCACTTTGAGTCGGTTGCCAGTTGCCGAATTTTTGCTCGACGAGCGATCGCATTTTAGCTGTATCAAAGTCGCCAGAAATACCCAAAATCATATTCTTGGGATGGAAATATTTCTGGTAGAAACTCACCAAATCGTCGCGGGAAATATTGGCGAGGGTTTTGTATTCTACAGTGCGCGCGTAAGGACTGCGATCGCCGTAAATTAACTTTTGAAACTCGCGACCGGTAATATCGTCAGGATCGTCATTGCGGCGGGCGATCGCACCTTGAGTTTGGTTCTTCGCTAAATCCAACTTTTCCTTAGCAAATATTGGTTCCCGAATCACTTCTGCAAATAAGTCAAACACGGGTTCCAAATCTTCAGCTAAAGCACTAAAATTAGCGCTGCCCGAACTAACATCAATCCCCGTTTCTACCGAAGCTGCTCGCTGTTCTAGCAACTGATTTAATTCATCAGCCGTATGCCGGCTCGTGCCACCAGTTCGCATCACTTCTCCCGTCAAACCTCCCAGTCCAATTTTATCGGCAGGTTCAAAGCGCTCGCCCGTGCGAAATAGCGCCGTTCCCCCAACTAGCGGGAGTTCCCGGTCTTCCATAAGATACACGCGGATGCCATTTTTCAGCTCGAAGCGAGTGTATTTAGGCAGTTTAATTTCTGGCACCGCCGGGAATGTTAATTCGTCGTAGTGTTTGGGTGCAGCCGCGAAGGAAGGTAACAAATTAAACGTTCCCAGTGAAACAGTAAAAAAGCAAAGGGATAGCAGAAATAACTTTACTTTTTTCAGTCTCAATTTAGTCCTTTTCATTCTTTCTCCAATGTTTCCTAAGTTGACAATTCGAGGCAGAGCCTCTGGATCTGCGTTCCCCGGCTCTGCCCAAGGCGTGACAACTTAACGTTAAACCTACCGTCTCTCTTGTTTGTCGCGAAGTCTAGATCCCCCCTAACCTAGGGCGGGCACGGGGGCACCGCCCCTACGAAGGGGGGGACAAGAGTGTTCTCTTTCGTCCCCCCTTATTAAGGGGGATGCGAGGGGGATCTAGACTCGACTAAAAGCGACATTTATTAGGGGTTTCTGTCTTAAGTTTTCAGGAATGGGCCTAGCCTAGGAACGAGTTTTTCTTCTTTCTGATGAATGCCTCACGCTCGACAATTCATCCGTGTATCCGTGTCAAAATCCGTGTCGTGCCTTCCTTCTTCTTAAAGCGGCAAAAGCTTACCAATCGTGCGGTTTTCCGGGCGGAAAGTGGCCTGAGCGACACGCTGAATGTCAGCGGGAGTAACAGCCGCGATCGCCTCCAATTCCTTGAACAAATTTCGCCACGAACCGGTGTTTACTTGATAGTCTACCAGCGCAAATGCCATGCCCATATTAGAATTGAGCGATCGCAACAAATCGGCTCTCGCCTGAGTTTTCACCCGCTCCAATTCCAAAGCAGAAACCGGCTCTGTTTTCAGGCGCTCAATTTCCTTGCTCAAAGCGGAGGCTACTTCATCAACCGTGCGGCCTGGAGCAGTTTGAGCGTAAAATAACATCAAATTCGGATACTTTTCCCCCGGATAACCGCTGAAACCTTGAGCAGCCAGCGCCAATTGCTGTTGTTCTACCAAAGATTTATAGAGCCGAGAAGTGCGGCCATCGCTGAGCAAAGAACCAATCATTTCATAAATTGCATTGTCGGGATGATTCATCGCCGGTTTGTGGTATCCTTCCAAATACCAAGGTTGAGTTTTTAATTGCAGCGTGACTTCCTTAGTTTGCGTTTGGGGAGGTTCGACAAGTTGCAATTCTGGAGGGGCTGGTTTCGCCTTGTAACGGCCGAAATAAATTTGAGCTAGTCGCTTCACCTCCGAAGCTTTCACGTCTCCTACCACCGCAACAGTCAGCTTGCTGGGGACGTAGTGAGTGTCGAAAAACTTCTGCACGTCGCTGCGGGTGAGGTTTTTAATGTCTTCAGTGTAGCCAATTACGGGGCGGCGGTAGGGATGAGCAGAGAAAGCTTTGTTGGCAAAAACTTCAACCATTTGTCCGATCGGAGAATTCTCGGTTCGCAGCCTGCGCTCTTCTAAAATTACCTGTTTTTCTTTGTAAAATTCCCGAAATACTGGTTCTAGAAATCGCTCGGATTCCAGCGACATCCACATTTCTAACTTGTTAGCTGGAAGGCTGTAAAAATACATTGTGGCGTCGGTAGAAGTGGCGGCATTTAGTCCGACTCCGCCTGCTTGTTCCACTATTTTGCCGAGTTCATTGCGCTTGACAAATTGCGAAGCTTCGGCTTCAAATTTGTCAAATTCTGCTTTTAATTGGGCGACTTCTTCAGTTTTGCCGCTGGCCTTGGCTGCTTGCATTTGCTCGAAGAGTTGGTCTTGTTTTTCTAGCAGCGGCTTTTCGGCTTGGTAGTCGGTAGTGCCGATTTTTGGCGTGCCTTTGAAGGCTAAATGTTCGAGATAGTGAGCGACTCCGGTTTGGCCGTCGGGTTCGTTGGCGCCCCCGACATCGGCGTGAATCAGAAACGATGCTACGGGCGCTCTGGGCCTTTCGAGTACGATGAATTTCATGCCGTTGTCGAGCTTAAATTCGCTGACTTGGCTGATTACTCGATCGAGCGACGGTTGAACAGAGACTGCTTGCGAGCCGCTAGCGGGGTTGGGGCGGGCGAGGGCGATTTCCGGCGAAATTCCCCACCACAGCAGTACAGCGGCTAGCAGGGAGGCAATGAATCGAGTTTGGCGATCGGGCGATTCCCTACGGGATAGCTTCGCTTCACGGGGTTTTTGGAACTGCGGGGTCATTCGATTTTAGATTTTAGATTTTAGATTTTGGATTGTCAAACAAAAAAATGTTTGTGCTCGGTGGCCAGAGATTCTTTTCTCAGGATAAAGATTTTTGGAGGCATAAGCGATCTGTTGCGCCGCAGATGTTAGGCTGATACAGCAAATCTCAAAAAGGGTCATTCGATTTTAGATTTTAGATTTTGGATTTTGGATTGTCAAACAAAAAAATGTTTGCCCTCAATGCCAGAGATTCTTTTTAAAACTTAACATCAATTAGTCCCTCAGTCCAGCTCCCGTAGTTCCAAGTAGCCAATTACCGATTGCAAAGCCATGCGAATTTTTAATCAGTCTCCTCCTTCTGAAACAGAAACCAAGAAGCGGATTTTACAAGCCGCTCAGCGGTTGTTTGCCCGCAGCGGATACGACGGCACCACAACTCGCGATTTAGCAGCGGCGGCGGGGGTGGCAGAGGGTACGCTATTTCGGCATTTTGATAATAAAAAAGCGATTTTGATTGAGGTGGCGACGGAAGGATGGGTGGAGTTGCTGACGGATTTGCTGACAGAATTAAGCGAAATGGGCAGTTACAAAGCAGTGGCTCAGGTGATGCGGCGACGGATGCTGAATATCCGCGAGAATAGCGACATGATGCGGGTGTGTTTTTTGGAGGCGCAATTTCACCCGGATTTGCGCGACAGAATTCAGTTGGAAGTCATCGGAAAAATGAGCGATGTTGCTGAGGCTTTTTTTGAAACAGCGATGGAAAAAGGAGTTTATCGGAAGATGAATCCGAAGATTGTCGCTCAGGTATTTTTGGGAATGTTTGCAGTCGCGGGTTTCAGTCAAAATACGATTATGGAGCCAAATGCTTCTCCGCAGGAAATGCAGGAAATGGCTGAAGGATTAGCCGATATTTTTCTGAATGGGGTTTTGCTGAAAGATGAATAATTAGGGCAACAGGGAAAAGTTGTTATGGGCAAAATTTTGCGCTATTCTCTTCGGCCGCTAACCCAGGAAGACGAGCCTTTTCTGTGGAAAATGCTGTATGAAGCAGCGCACATGGCAGAAGAAGGCGAATCAACGGTGCAAGCGGTTGTCAATCATCCTTTAATTGCGAAATATGTGAAGAATTGGGGACGTGCAAACGATCTGGGCTTCGCAGCGATCGAATTGAACGACAGCCAGCCAGTAGGAGCCGCCTGGCTGCGTTTGTTTACAGAGGATGACAAGGGGTTTGGCTGGGTTGACGATACTATCCCGGAATTGGCGATCGCCGTTCTTCCAGAATATACAAATCAGGGTGTAGGAACGCAGTTGCTGGATCGTTTGCTGTCAGCAGCCAAAGTCTCTTATCGATCGGTATCCCTGAGTGTCAGAAGCTCGAATCGAGCCCTGAGTTTGTACGAGCGATCGGGATTTAAAGTAATTGACGGAAGCGAGAGAATCAACCGCACAGAAGGGACATCATTCACCATGAAAGTGGATTTTGAGTAAGTGAATTATTACTCTATAAATTGGTACATTTGCTGTACCCACTTCTCCCGATTATTCTGCCATTCATCCGTCACTACTTCCCAAGTTGTATTGCTTTCAAGTTCCAGCAAGAGACTTGATACTTCTTCCAGCGTCGATGCTATATGACATTCTTCTACCCAACTTTCACGGATCATTTTCCAGAGACTTTGTACCGCTTCTCGCTGATAATTTGATTCTAATTCAACTAGCAATTTGGCTAGGTGTTTTTCGTCACTTGCTGCTGACACCTCGCTCATCCAACAGTCGCGACGTTCTTTCCATTCTTCCCTCACTGCGTCCCAGTTTAGGTGGGCTTGAAACTCTAACAGTAATTGGTTTAGTTCTACCATATTAAATTTTGTCTTGTTTGCAGTTTGTGCTATAATGGTACAAATTTTATTGATTGAGACTGTTGGTTTTTTATAATGAGCAATTTTGCTGAGGCTTTTTTGGAAACGGCGATGGAAAAACAAGTTTATCCAAAGATGAATCCGAAGATTGTCGCTCAGGTATTTTTGGGAATGTTTGCAGTCGCGCCCTTCAGTCAAAATACGATTATGGAAGCCGAATGCTTTTCGGTAGCAAATGCAGGAAATGGCTGAAGGACTCGCAGATATTTTTCTGAATGGGGTTTGGCAGAAAGATGAAGAATTAGTTATTAGTCATTAGGAAATTATCGAGCCTGAAAACGCATATCTACAGGCTCTGACTCCTCGAAACTACTCGTTAAACTTGTGCAATTGCTGTACCCATTTCTCCCGATTCTGCTGCCATTCATCAGCCATAGCTTCCGAATTTATATTGGTTTCAAGTTCCAGCAATAAACTTGATACTTCTTGAACAATCGATGCTCCCAGACATTCTTCTACCCAAAGGTTGCGACGCTCTTGCCACTGAATATCAACCGATTCTCCCTGCAAGTTTGATTCCCATTCAACTAGCAATTCTGCTAGATATGTCAGGTTAACTGATGCTGCCACACCGCTAACCCAACTTGACCGGCGCTCTTGCCATTCTTTTTTCACTCCTTCCGATTTGAGGTTGCTTTCAAGCTCTAACACTAACTGATTTAGTTCTACCATCTTAAATGTTGGGTTTTTTGTAGTTTGTGCTACAATTTTACCAAAATTTTCACTAAACAGAGTGTTAAGTTTTTTTTAAGATTGCGGGATCAGTGAAACTACAGAATAGATAACTGAATAATGAGCGATAAATTTACTTTAGATATGCTAGACATTCCCAGTGGCTGGCGGCGCGGCGAAGGTGACTGGACAGGAGTGGCGGCGGCTATGGCTAGAGGGGAAACTGTCGAAGTAATTCAAGAAGTTGGTTCTACTTTGTGGCAAAACAGTCTGCCAGAAAAACATTCTTTGTATTGGGATGGGGAAAATATATCAACTATCAAAGCCCGAATTTGGATTAGTTTCACGCAGAGAAGATTTTCGCCGGAATCTGTTTTGCCAAAAGTTCAGTGGCATCCGAGAGTGTTGTGGATAGGGATAGGTTGTGAACGCGGAACAGGGCGAGAATTAATCGAAACAGCAATTCAAAATGTATGTCGCGGTTATCATTTAGCGGAAAGTGCGATCGCAGGTATTGCTACAATAGACACTAAAGCAGGTGAAGTCGGCTTGCTGGAACTTTGTCAAGCGCGAAACTGGCCGTTAAAAACTTTTGCTGCTGACATTTTAAGTTCCGTAGAAGTCCCCAATCCTTCAAATATTGTAGTCAAACAAGTCGGCACGCCCAGCGTAGCAGAAGCCGCGGCACTTTGTGCGATCGAACTAATATCTTGTACCATTCTCAAGAACAGGCAAGATGCCTGTTCCACAATTCTCAACAACAGGCAAGATGCCTGTTCCACAAAGAGTGAATCTGCTTGTGGGGTGGGCATCTTGCCCGCCCAGCAAAGGCTTTTAGTCCCTAAAAAAATATTTCGCAGTCAAAATCCCCCCCCTTTACAAGGGGGGGTTAGGGCGGGTTCTGCTGTAACAGTAGCGGTTGCAGTTTGCCCGATCGAATATCTGGGATAATGTACTACTGAGACAAAGTATTGGCATTCACAAATCGACCAATCAACCCAGAAACGAATGACAACACAATGGAACCCACCAAAGCCGGCCAAAAACCGTTAACCGCAAAGCCGATACTGAACGCACTCGCCAACCACGAAGCCAGGGAAAGCGAAATTGCATTCACAACGAATAAAAACAAACCTAAAGTAATAATGCTCAAAGGCAGCGTCAGCAATGTAATAATCGGTTTGACAACCGCATTCACCAATCCGATAACAACAGCAGCCAGCATCGCCGCCGGAAAGCTAACCACCGCCATACCTGGTACAATGTTAGCGGTAATGATCAGCGAAACTGCGGCTACTATCCAAGTTAAGAAAAAACTTAGCATATCTTTTTTTCCATCTCCATCACTATTAATTCAGATTTTAACTGTTTAGTCGATCGACCAAAGTTCGGGATACACTACGAAATACCCACCTTGCGAGAATATCCGACTTATGAAACTCCGGCAACTAGCTGCATTCCTATTCGCGCTAACTATCTTCATCCTGCCGCAGCCAGCCCAGGCTCAATCTAAATATTACGCTCCTCCGCTGTCCTTTAGCAACGCCGAACTGACAAGACGTGATTTTTCCGGTCAAATGCTGCGGGCTGCTGAGTTTTCTAACGCTAATATGGACTTGACTAATTTTTCTAATGCCGATTTGCGGGGAGCAATTATGAGCGCTTCGGTGATGACTGAGGCGAATTTGCACGGAGCAAATTTAACTAATGCAATGATTGATCAAGTTAAATTTACTAAGGCAGATTTAAGCGATGCAATATTAGCAGAAACAATTTTGCTGCGTTCTACTTTTGATGGAGCTGATATCACCGGCGCTGACTTTACTGATGCAATTATGGACGGCTCACAAATTAAAGAATTGTGTACAAAGGCAACCGGGATTAATTCTCAAACTGGGATTTCTACTCGCGATTCTTTGGGATGCCGCTGATATCATCTCCGCTCAATTACTGATGATTGTTTTTTGGGTGGGGGCGGGTTTTTGAGATTGTTTGTTTGGGGCGATTATGGTTGGTGGAACCCGCCCCTACGAAACCCTATTTTGTAGGGGCGGGTTCCACCAAAAATATCTAACAATTACCAACAATTTATATCAACCCGCCCCCACACCACGAATAATTCACATTAACCTGATATTTGCATTAAATTCCCCAATGTAAATGATGATTG
>NZ_JAUBUJ010000039.1:0-50632 GCF_036705405.1 Microcoleus sp. B13-B6 | reverse complement strand
TTTGTTGGCTGGGGGCGGGTTTTTGAGATTGTTTGTTTGGGGCGATTATGGTTGGTGGAACCCGCCCCTAGGAAACCCTATAATGTAAATGATGATTGTTTGTTGGCTGGGGGCGGGTTTTTGAGATTGTTTGTTTGGGGCGATTATGGTTGGTGGAACCCGCCCCTAGGAAACCATATTTTGTAGGGCGGGTTCCACCAAAAATATCTAACAATTACCAACAATTTAGATAAACCCGCCCCCACACCACGAATAATTCACTTTGCTTTTTTCTGAGCAGCCGCATAATGCTCACTCATTAACTGATTAACTTCTGGATTGTAAATCCGCAGATAATTCCAGTAATTCTCAAACACCGATTTCACGTATCCTTTGGTTTCAGGAAACGGAATCTTTTCCGCAAAAGCATCCGGATCACTAAAACTAAACCTCTTCAACCAATCTGCTACTGCATTTGGCCCGGCATTATAACTCGCCACAGCTAACATCGAGTTATTTTTGTACTCGTCGTGAGTGTGATCCAAATACCACGTACCGAGTTTAACGTTGTCGTCCACATTCTCCAAAGAATACTTTTTGAGGCTGATTTGTTGAGCAACCCAAGCTCCTGTTTCCGGCATTACTTGCATTAAACCGGTAGCCCCAACTGATGATTTGATGGCGGGCATAAACCGCGATTCTTGCCGGATTAATGCAGTTACTAAGACGGGATTTATTGTGCGTTCTTTTGACCATTTGACAATGGTTTCTAAGTAAGGAAAAGGATAAAGTGCTTGCCAATAAATCGGTTGCTGTCTGAGTTCGAGGTATTGGGTTCTATCATCTGGTTTATCGCGTTGCCGCAAACTCCCAACCATCCACAAACCGTCTAAATTGTCTCCGACTGCAACTCGCATTAAACCGTCGGTAAACTGTTCGGCAATACTTGGTTCTACGCGGTCGATAAATTCTACTTGCCACAGCGTCCAAGCATCTCTATCTTGACCTAATTGATAGAGTTCTTTCAACGCAGGAGAACCGGCAGTTGGTTCGGGGCGCTGAGGCGGCCGCGCTACATTGGGAGACAAATCTCGGACTGTGGTAAAGTCGCCGACGGGCCAGCCGAGAAGTACAGCCGATCGCCACGCAAAATATGATTCTGGATAGCGTAAGATCGTGTAGTCAAATGCAGTCTTGGCGTCTTGTTGGCGGCCGAGTTGCTGTGCCCATTTCCCGACCCAAAATGCTGCTTCTGGAGCTTGTTCGCTGTCGGGATTGTGGGTGGTTAATTCTCTCGCCCACTGCCAAGCTGATTTTAAATCTCCGCCTTTGGCAAACTGCTGGGCGATCGTCCACCGCAATTCGCCTGCTTTATCAGAATTATTGTATTTTGTCAAGAGCAACTTCCGGGTATCTGAGGCGGATTGACCGCTGCGTGCTTTGTCGAGAATTTGCGATTTATCTAACAAAGCTTCGGGGGCATAGTTGGGGAATTTGCTAATAACTCGATCAAGCAAAACGATCGCTTCTTTCGGTTCGCTCAGCCGCGACAGCCGAATTAAACCCAAACCAGTATCTTCGGCATCGGGAAACTCGCGCACTAATTCTTGATAGGCAATTCTCGATTCCGGGATTTTTCCGTCGAGCCACAAACCGCGAGCTTTGCGGTAAAGATTTTTAGCGTTGCGGGGAGCTTTCCCGTAAGCAATAGCTCCTTTGCCGTAATTTTGTTTTTCCCAATAGCCAAAGGCAATTTCTTCCCAATCTTCCGGTTTCAAACCGGCGCTGTTTCGCTGCACCAGTTGTTCCAAAATTGTCCCGTAATCTTTGACATAATGACCGTGTTTTGCTACGAGCAGCATCAACTGCGGCTGATTGGGATTTTCTTTTAACTTGCGGAGGGCCATTTCTACGCTGCGGGGATGACCAGGAAATTCACTAATTGCCTGTTGCCAATATTCCGGTTTTGACTTGCCTAAAACATATAAAGCTTCCGCTGCTACCGGGTCGTTCGGATAGTTTTTGAGCAGTTCCTCCCAAGCTTTTTTAGTTTTGCCTTTGTCGCCGCTTAATTGGTAAGCTTGCGCCCTTTTTAGGGCAATGTGAGCAGCTAAAACCGGATATTCTTGCTCTAATTTGTCCAATAACTTTAATGCTTTGGCCGCATTTCCTTGCTGAATTAAATCGCTGGCAAGCAGGTAGCGGGCGCGGCTTTGAGGGGAGATTTCCTGCTGCGGGTTCGTACTTGCAGACTGACTGGTTGCGAGTTCAACTAATTTCGCCGATCGCTCGCTCGGTGACAGCGACACCAGCATCTTGACTTCCGATTCGGAATTCGCTGCATTCTGGGGCTGCTGAGCCTTCTGGACCGAGCCAAAACCCATCAATTTCATCGCAGCAACCAAAGAGCCGATCGCAATAACGCAAACTGAAACGCTGATTAAAACAGAAAATCGGGCCCGGCGTCGTTTTAGCATGGGAAAATTTAAGAGAATAAGATATAGAGAACCGATCGTTTGTCAAGAGCCATCAGAGGCAGGATGGGTGTTCTACGCCATCACAGGCAGGATGCCTGTTCAAGGAGAAATAAATGTTAAGAGTGGGGCAAAAACGGACAGCAGACCCCCAAACAGATGATTGAGATTGGTGGAATATCCGATCGCAGGCGGACTTGGCTGATATAGTAGCAGAATTTATTTTGATGTGGAGCGGAGAATTTGTGCGATCGATCTATTTCCCCGCACCAAGAAAAAAGCCCAAACCACCCAGTACAAAGTACAATCAAAAATCTAAAATCTAAAGTGTAAATCAAAACATGGAATTTCTAGTCACCGATACGCCCCGCTCTGTTTGGACAGGAGACGCCCTGGCAATTGGTCTATTTGAGGACGGCTTGGAACTCACCGGCGATCTGGCACAATTAGATGAAAAGCTGGCAGGCACTTTGAAAGAGCTGCTACTGGAAGTAGATTTTAAGGGCCAAGTGGGTACGAGCGCCATCACCCGCGTCGGCGGCAATAATCCCATTCGCAAAATTGCGATCGTAGGTTTGGGCAAAACAGAGGACTTAAAATTAGACACCGTGCGGCAAGCTGCGGGCGTTTGCGCCAAGTTAGCCAAAAAAGAGAAATGCAAAACCCTCGGAATTAGCTTTCCGGTGTGGAAAAACGCGCCGGATTCTACAGCCAGCGCCATCGCCGAAGGTGTAGAACTCTCCCTGAATCAAGACAACCGTTTCAAATCGGAAAAGGAAGACAAAAGCCCGCAACTCGAACAAATTCATTTGCTTGGTTTTGCCGGTACCGAAAGTGCGATCGTCCGCGCCCGCCAAATCACTGCCGGAGTCATTTTAGCACGGGAATTAGTCGCAGCGCCCGCTAATTTTGTCACCCCGATTACAATGGCCGAAACTGCTCAAAGTCTAGCTACCGAATGCGGTTTAGAATTAGAAATATTGGAGCGGGAAGACTGCGAAAAACTCGGCATGGGAGCCTTTCTCGGCGTTGCCCTAGCATCTGATTTACCGCCTAAATTCATCCATTTAACTTACAAACCCGAAGGCACACCGCGCCGCAAAATAGCAATTGTGGGCAAAGGATTGACCTTTGATTCTGGCGGTTTGAACATCAAAGGAGCCGGCAGCGGCATTGAAATGATGAAAGTAGATATGGGCGGCGCTGCGGCTACTTTCGGAGCGGCAAAGGCGATCGGACACATCAAACCAGATGTGGAAGTTCACTTTATCAGCGCCGTCACTGAAAACATGATCAGCGGCCGCGCCATGCGCCCTGGAGACATCCTCACCGCTTCCAACGGCAAAACAATTGAAGTCAACAATACCGACGCAGAAGGGCGTTTAACCCTGGCTGATGCTTTGGTATTTGCTGATAAATTGGGAGTTGACGCAATTGTCGATTTAGCAACTCTAACCGGTGCCTGCGTAATTGCTTTAGGCGACGATATCGCGGGTTTGTGGAGTCCTCAAGATAGCGTCGCCGCCGAAATAGTCGCCGCCTCAGAATTGGCAGGCGAAAAATTTTGGCGAATGCCGATGGAAGAAAAATATTTTGAGGGCTTGAAAGCATTGCACGCCGACATGAAAAACACAGGTCCACGTCCCGGCGGTTCGATTACGGCGGCGCTATTTTTGAAGCAGTTTGTAAAGGATACTGCTTGGGCCCATTTAGATATTGCCGGCACGGTTTGGAGTGACAAAGAAAATGGCTACAATGGCCCTGGGGCTACCGGTTTTGGAGTTCGGACTTTGGTGCATTGGGTGCTGGGCGGTGCTTAATTGTGGATTTCCAGCGGAAGAATTGACATTTTCTCTGCCTTAAAAGTCTGCTAGTCCATCTGTGAGCCAGGGGTTTTTAACCGCTGGCTCACTGCTTAAGTCATCTAAAAGAAAATTTAATAGGGATCATTAACAATTTAAATGTTTCGGAAGCAATCAGTACGCGAACCTATGTATTCCGTCACAGGGAGCAACGTAAGCGTTGCTAGCCGTGAGGCTCCCCATTGCTCATACTTGGGCAAAGCTTCGTTCCCAGGGCCCCACCTCGACTGTTTTGACATTTCCTGAAAAAATAGCTGTTTCATAAAAAATGAAAAAAGTATATAATTATGTAAATATTTCATTAGCCGAAATCAAATAATTAGATTTGATCTGATTTGCATTGGTACAGATAATTTTTTTCTTGAACTTTATGCAAGAACAATTAACAATTTTTTTTTCCACACTTGCTTTATCTTCTACACTCGCCTGCAACCTGGTGCCGGAGTTGCGACTGTACGCTGTTTTTGACTCGCTGACGGCACTGGCTTATTGCTCGATCGCCCTATCTTTAGTTTATTTTACCCGCCAAGGTTCTCACCGCAAGATTTTCCGGCTGTTTGCCGTTGTTTTTTTTGCTTGGGGCGCGGCTAAATTGACGGAAGTTTGGACGCTTTGGCATTCCATATATTGGCTGTCGGTAACTCTCAAAGCTGCAAGTGCTTTGATTTCTTGGCTTTTAGCCGCAATCGCCCTCGCCCTCATGCCGAAAGCACTTACCGAGTCTGGTTTAAATCAAAAAGAAAAATTTCAACAAATATCGTTAAAAGAGGTAGAACAAAATCTGCCCCAACATGATATCGAGAAAGGAGAATTGGCAAAACAAGCGCTCAATTTTTACCCTTCAGATACTATTGTCGATCGCGCTTTAGCTCTCAATTCGCTTAATGAACAGTTAGAAAAAGAAATTGCCGATCGCCACCGGGTTGAGGAAAAGTTGCAACTGACTCAATTTGCGATCGACCGATCGGCAGATGCGATATTCTGGATCGGGCCCGACGGTAAATTTTTGTACGTCAACGACGCTGCTTGCACTTCATTGGGATATTCTGAAGCAGAATTGCTCTCGATGACGGTGCATGACATCAATCCAGATTTTCCCCAAACTGCTTGGAGTTTGCACTGGAAAGTCTTAAAACGCTGCGGTTCGGTGAATATTGAAGTTCACCACCTCACTAAGTACGGTCGCATTTTTCCGGTAGAAATCACAATCAACCATTTGGAATTTAATGGCAAAGAATATCAGTGCGCGTTTGCTCGCGACATTAGCGAACGCAAGCGGATTGAGGCAGCTTTGCGAGAAAGGGAAGAAGAATTTAGGTCATTAGTTTCTAACATTCCCGGTGCGGTTTATCGGTGCAGTGCTGCGGGGCGATCGAGCGTAACTTTTATCAGCAGTGGCATAGAAGCTATTTCCGGCTATCCTGCAGCTAACTTTATGCAAAAACCGGTGCAGGCTTTTCCGAGTATAGTTCATCCCGATGACGTTGAGCAGATCGAGACAATTATCGCTCAAGCTATTAAGACAAAACAACCTTACATCATCGAATATCGCCTAATTCACTGCGACGGAAACGTGCGGTGGGTTGCAGAGAAAGGTCAAGCCCTTTTCAACGCAGACGGTGAAGTTTTATCTCTCAACGGCGCCATTTTTGACATAACAGAGCGCAAAGCAGCGGAGGATGCTTTGCGGCTCTCCGAGGCGATCGCCAACAACAGAGCTCAGCAGCTAGAAATCGCTCTCAAAGAACTCCGAGAAACTCAAGCTCACCTAATTCATACCGAAAAAATGTCAAGTCTCGGTCAAATGGTAGCTGGAGTAGCTCACGAAATTAATAACCCTGTCAGTTTTATCTACGGCAATATTTCCTACGCCAGCCAATATATCAGAGACTTGTTGCAGCTTGTGGAACTTTACCAAAAACACTATCCTGAACCCGTGGTAGAAGTTCAAGAATGTATTGACAATATCGATTTAGATTTTTTGAGAGAAGATTTACTAAAAATATTATCTTCGATGAAAATGGGAGCCGATCGCATTCGCGAAATAGTTCTGAGCTTGCGAAATTTCTCGCGTTTAGACGACTCGGTAAAAAAGCCTACAAACCTTCACGAAGGCATAGACAATACGCTCCTAATTTTGCACAACAAACTGCGCGCCAGAGGCGACTATCCCGAAATTAAAGTAATCAAAGATTATGGTAAAATCCCTTTAATTGAATGTTATGCAGGTCAGCTAAATCAGGTATTTATGAACCTGCTTAGCAACAGTATTGACGCCTTGGAAGATGCTTGCAACCAAAAAAGGCGAGCGACAGTCGGCGGCGACGATTGGAAACCAACTATTAGCATTCGCACAGAAGCCCTGAACGAAAATAGTATTTGCATCCGCATTTCCGATAATGCGATCGGCATGACAGAAGACGTGCGGAGCCGATTATTTGACCCGTTTTTCACGACAAAACCGATGGGAAAAGGCACTGGTTTGGGGTTAGCCATCAGTTACCGAATTGTCGCGGAAAAACACGCCGGAGCCTTAAGCTGCCGTTCCACCGTAGGAGAAGGTACGGAATTTGCGATCGAGATTCCTTTATAAATTAGTGCGACGGAAGTATCAAGACTTGGGCAGACGTTATCGATCGCTATAAATTGTCAAGTGGGCTGTAAAAAAAATTAACTTTTCAAGAAAAATCCAAAAATTGGCTATAAATTACCAAGGTAATAATCAACATGGCAGTGAAATTATAAATTCTGTACCTATACCTAAAGTTGAGTTGACATCGAGCATACCGCCGTGTTTTTCAACCACAATCTGCCGTGCGATAGGCAATCCCAATCCCGTACCTTTCCCTACTTCCTTGGTAGTAAATAACTCATCAAAAATCTTCTCTTGCACTACTTCACTCATGCCCACCCCGTTATCTTTGATGCAAATTATAGCTTGTTTTTTGTCGCTACAAATGTCGGTTCTAATGGTAATTTGATTGGCGATTTCTGCATAAGGTATTCCTTGATTTGATTCCTCCAAAGCATCGATCGCATTACCTAACAAATTCATAAATACTTGATTCAACTGTCCGGCATAGCACTCCACTGGTGGCAAATTCCCATATTCCCTAATCACTTTGATTTCGGGACGAGTATCGTTAGCCTTGAGGCGATGTTTCAGGATCATAATGGTGCTATCGATGCCATCGTGGATATTGCAAGCTACGGGATAGTTAGTATCCGCACGGGAGAATGTCCGTAGACTTGTACTAATATCCCGAATCCGCTTCACGCCTTCCCGCATCGAACCTACTAATTTCGGTAAATCTTCCCGGATGTATTCCAGATCGATGTTCTCGATTTCTTCTTGAATCTCTGGATCGAGTTGCGGATATTTTTGTTCATACAAATCGAGCAATCCAAACAAATCTTTGATATAATCTAAGGCGGGTTGAATATTACCAACCAGAAAACCAACTGGATTATTAATTTCGTGAGCCACCCCAGCCACTAAGTTTCCCAAGGCTGACATTTTTTCGCTTTGAACTATTTTTATTTGTGCTTGTTTGAGATCGGTAAATGCTTGTTGAGATTCTTGATACAAACGGGCATTCTCTAAGGAAATAGCAGCTTGAGAAGCCAGCAAATTTAGCACTTCAATGCGATCGCTCGTAAATGCCCCAACCGTCAGGTTATTTTCCAGGTAGAAAACTCCTATCAACTGCCCTTGATTAAGAATTGGAATACAAAGAACACTGATCGGCTGGTGCTGTTCAATATAGCGATCGCTCCCAACCTGGGAACTTACCCTAGCATCAACTATTACCAAAGGTTTCAAACTGCGCTTGACAGTGTTAACCAAACTAATTGCTACATCCTTACTTGATTCTAGAGGTATTGATGGTAATAGCTCAGGTTCCTGTCCCTCTGCTACAAGCGCCGCTACCTGTAAATACTGTTTTTGTTTGAGCAATAAGACACACTTAGTGGCGCCAGCATTCGCGATCGCTATTTTTAAAAGAGTAGTCAGGAGTTTATCTAGTTCAATCTCCCCAGAAATGGCTTGAGAGGCTTGGATCAGAGTAGGCAAATCTAGAAATTCAGAGTTGCTGCTAGAAGAGTGAGTAGAAGTAATCGTTCCCCGGGCGATCGTTTCTTTAAAGGAACTAAAGGATTGAGCTTGCTGAAGGATAATACCGAGTAGGCGAGGATAACGTTTTTCCAAATCGTCTATTTTGGCTTTAGCTCCCCAGCGGGCATAACAATAATACGCTTCAATCATGTAGGCTTGAGCTACTTTTTCTTTGCCCCATTCCAAGTAGAATTTCGCTGCTAGTTCGTTGGCGAGGGCTTCTTCGTTGATAAATTGATTTTCTTTAGCGAGGGAGATCGCGCGATCGTACATGGAAAGTGCATCGGCCTTGTAACCCAAAACCCGCTGCCGTTCTGCTTCAACTAAATACCACTTATGCAGATGATTCATAGGAGCATTTTGCGCCCACTGGTGCAGAGTCGTTTGATGGGTTTCCACTAGGGCGAGAGTTTCAGCTTGCTCGGTTTCTGGCTGTGTGGAAAACACTGCCAGATGCGTCAGGGCTGCATAGAAATGGAAAGCAGGAACATGAACCAATCCCGATAATGCCATCACATACGGCTTGACTTGACCAATGTGGTTTAAGGCAGCCGGATAATTGCCCCATGAGTAGGCAAGCAGCAGTTTGTAAATGTAGACAAGAGCGATCGCACTGAATTCACGATCCTGATAGTGCTTAGGAATCATCACCGTTTCATCATAGGCAGTTCCGATTAAGCAATCCGGCTGGTTGACGACTTCCCTCAAGTTATGCAACATCTGCCGCTCCATATGCAAATAAGTCCGAGCCGAATATTGCTTCACCTGAGCCAAGGTAGCACTGTAGACAGCCAGTTCCGGTTCCCAAGTATCCAGTTCTACCCCACCGTAAAAGTTGATGTAGCTGTAAGTAGCTATGTTGTAGCCAGCGTTAAGAAAATCGCCCGTTTCCATGCCAGCTATAAAGCCCTCTTTCAGCGTTGGTAGCCCTGCCCTCATAGCATTTTGATGATGCTGAATAAATGCCCCAAACATATTATGAGTAATGCACTTAAATTCTCGTGAATTGACCCGATCGAGCAATGAGAGTGCCAATTTACCAAAGCTATAGCCCGTTTTTGCCTCTCCCAAAAAAGCACTTAATACAAGTCCGTGAATCGCATAGCCCACCGTCGATGCGGGTGCATTCCCAAAGGAGAGCGATAAACTTACCATCGTGGAGCTAAGTAGGGGCACTAAGCCTGGAATTCCCTGGAGAATGGGTGCAAATAACATGGCCAATATTGGCATAGCTGCCTGAGTCTGAGGAGCACTCATCACAGGCAGATCCACCAGTTCCTCAATCGTTCTACCTTGGAGTTGGCTAGCAACGGCTTGTAGCGCTTGGCTAATCAAGGCTTCGTCAGGTGCGGTGGGTAATTCAATGCCCAATTGCCAGAGTGCATCTCTTGCTACTGCAATGGCTTCTAGTGACTTGCTCTGTGCTGTCTCGGCAGCGATTTGAATTTCGTAAATTTTGATTTTGTCTAAGATTGTCTGGGCTGCTTGCAACACTTGTGCTGCTATCTCTTCCATGCTGTCAAAGTCAGCATTCAAATAGGCAGCTTCGGCAGCCGCAACATAGAGGTTCAGGGTTAATTCATACTGGCTTTGCCAGCAGTTGGCTGTTAGTAGATCAATGCCTGTTTGCAGATAAACTCTGGCTGCCGTGTAGGCGGTTGAATTTCTGGCTTTACAACCGGCTTCTAAGTTAAGTTGAGCTAAGGCTTCCCGTTCGCTCGCTTGGGTGATTAACTCAATTCCTCGATTCAAATGCCCGACGATATCAAACAGTTTTTCCTCTAGCTCTATTTTTGAAGAATTTTGCTGAAGTAATTGTCCGATTTTGAGATGCGTTGCTTTTTTCTGTGAATCGGGAATTAGCGAATATGCGGCTTGCTGGACGCGATCGTGTAAAAATCGATAAGTTGGATTAGCTGAAGCCTTGAAAACTTCATCACTATCCGATTCGGTAAAGAACTTATAGATTTTGGTCGTGGGAATCACCAAACCTTCCTGTAATGCTTTCCATAAAGCCGTAGCCATCATTCCAGCAGATTTCTCACTGACAATTACTAACGTATTCAAATCAAACTGTGATCCTATACAAGCAGCTAATGTGAGAACATACTGAGTTCCTTTGGGCAGCTTCTGCAATTGCAACGCCATGAATTCAACGACATCATCAGTGATAGCTAAGGCTTTCACTTGGGCAATATCACACTGCCAATGCCGAATCTCCCAGTTAAAGCTAATTAGCTGCTCGTCATGTAATGTCTTGAGAAACTGAGTTGCAAAGAAAGGATTACCCTGAGTTTTTAGATAGACTAATGTTGTCAAAGGTTGGGCAAGTGATGATTCGCAATTCAGCGTATCCGCCACCAACAAATTCATATCTAGTTCGCTTAACGGTTCCAAAGTAATTGTATTCACTGTTGCCCCCGTTTTAACTATCTCATCCACTCTTAAGATAAATGGATGCACGGGCCAAACTTCATTATCTCGATAGGCCCCCAATACTAATAAATATCCTGTATCGAGCATCAATAATTGTAGCAAATTCAGGGATGCTGAATCCGCCCATTGCAAGTCATCCAAAAACATCACTAAAGGATGTTCTTTGCTCGTGAAAACTTGCACAAATTTCTGCATTAGCAGATTAAAGCGATTTTGGGAGGCACTTGCTGACAATTCTGTTGCAGGAAGTTGAGCGCCAATTATGCCTTCTAACTCAGGAATCACGTCAATCAAGACTTGTCCGCTGTCTCCCACTGCTGCTAAAATCTGGGTTTTCCATGTTTGCAGTTCGGTATCAGATTCTGATAGTAATTGACCCATTAAGTCGCGAAAAGCTTGCACAAAGGCACTGAAGGGAATGTTGCGTTGAAATTGATCGTATTTGCCTTTGATAAAATAACCGCGCTGACGGACAATGGGTTTATGAACTTCATTGACAACGGCGGTTTTCCCAATTCCAGAAAAACCTGCTACTAGCATCATTTCGGTGCTACCTGTGCTGACTCGCTCAAAGGCAGCTAATAGTTGAGCAACTTCTTTTTCTCTACCGTAGAGCTTTTCGGGGATAGTAAAGCGATCGCTAATATCTCGCTTTCCGAGTTCAAAATCTTCTATCTTGGCTGTTTTTTGTAACTGAAATAAACACTTTTCTAAATCGTGCTTTAGTCCTAATGCACTTTGATAGCGTTTTTCGGCATTTTTCGCCATCAGCTTACTGACAATTTTTGATAAAATTATGGGAACTTCTGGATTTATTAGATGGATCGGTTTCGACTGTTTAGCGAGGTGACAATGCACCAGTTTCATCGGATCATCAGAGATAAATGGCAACTGCCCTGTTAACAATTCATAAAAGGTCACACCCAGGGAATAAAAGTCACTACGATAGTCAATGCCTCGATTCATCCGTCCTGTTTGTTCGGGGGAGAGATAGGCTAATGTTCCTTCTAAAATATTCGGATTCTGGATTTCTTGGGTTTCTCGTGGTAGGAGGGATGCAATACTAAAGTCAATTAGTTGAATTTGTTTGGTGTCGGGATTAATGAGAATATTAGCGGGTTTAATATCTTTGTGAATGACTCGGTTTTGGTAGAGATACTGAATAATGTCTGTTAGTTGTATGGCGAGTTGGAGAAATTCTGCTAAAGGTAAAGCTTGAGATGGTTGGGTTTGATTTGTTGCTGTTTGGAGATAAGTAGATAGGGAGACTCCGCCAAAGTCCTCCATTACTAGGGCATAGCTATTCTGGTATACTTCCAGCGTCAGGGGTTTGACGATGTGAGGGAAGTCGAGATTTTTGGCAATGGTGTATTGGTTGCGAAACTGGATGAGCTCGTTGAAGGTCGGGTATTCGTTTCGCAGCAGTTTGATGACGACTGGGTATTGGTCACGGGTACGGATGCCTCGATAGACTAGGGTACGTGTACCTACATAAAGTTGCTCTGTAATCTGATAACCTGACAAATTGGCGATCGCATCCATAACTCGTTTATACAACAGTTAAATTAAAACCTTCCCTTCCATTATATTTTATTATGTGACAAAGATAGCGATCGCCAACTCTGCACCCTCGCTAGGGACAGAATTAACTGTAATTTTTTCCCAATGTTTATCAACTATTATTTGACCAAAAGCAATGTGGTCACAATCATCCGGATTCATCCGTGTACCTGTGAAAAAAGCTCCCCATCCTAATCACAACCCCTCGGACTCATCCGTGCGAGCAATCTCAAATATCAAATCTCAACTTTCAGGTGGCATGAGGTGCGATCGCTAATCCTAAATTAGTTTCTTTGCCTACTCCGCACTATTTGCGCTATGTTATGTATAGTATGGTTGCGTAATTTCTGATAATATCAGAAAACAATAATTTGTAATTTTTCACCGCCAATATACGCAGATAAACCAGGAGATAAACTTGATAATATCTGCGTACATTTGCCTGCATCTGCGGTTGTATTATGCTTTATTCCCCGTAGTGGCCGCCGACAACCTTACCCCGAAACACAACATAATTGTAGATGTTGTAAAAAATCATAATCGGGATCAGAATGCCCATGAACACAATCATAAATACCAGGGCGCTGGGCGAAGCTGCGGCTTGGTAAATCGTGATTTCCGAGGGAATAATGTAGGGAAAAACAATCAATCCCAAGCCGATGAAAGTAAGCAAAAAAATCAGAATCGTCCAGATAAACGGCGTTCGTTCTTCCTTGCTTGCGAGACTTTTCAGCAGCAGTCCCACCAATAGCACTCCCAACAAAGGAATCGTGGCAAAGACATAAACTAGCGGTTTCTCGAACAACCTGGATCTAGCACTTTCGTAAAAAATCGGAGTGGCAATTGTAATTAAAATCGCTCCGATTAAAGTTGTCACCGCCGCAATTTTAGCCGTGCGATAGTGATTTGTTTGCAGTTCGCCTTCTGTTTTCATAATTAGATAGGTTGAACCGATCAAAACATAGCCTTGAATCAGCGTCAAAGCAACCAAGATCGATCGCCAATCCAGCCAGTCCCAAGTAGTACCCACAAAGTGACCGGCTTCATCAACCGCAATGCCTTCGAGCACCGCACCCAAGGCAAATCCTTGAGCTAAAGCTGCTAAAAAACTGCCAGCACCAAAGGCATAATTCCAGAATAATTTGCGATTAGAATGCTCGCGAAATTCAAAGGCTACAGCCCGAAATATCAAACCAAAAAGCATCATGCAAATCGGTATATATAGCGCTGTCAAAATCGTGCCGTAAGCCAGGGGAAATGCGCCAAATAAAGCGCCTCCCATCAACACCAGCCAAGTTTCGTTCGCGTCCCAAACGTTGCCCAAACTCGTCATTA
This sequence comes from Microcoleus sp. B13-B6, assembly GCF_036705405.1. Classification (NCBI taxonomy): domain Bacteria; kingdom Bacillati; phylum Cyanobacteriota; class Cyanophyceae; order Oscillatoriales; family Microcoleaceae; genus Microcoleus; species Microcoleus sp. B13-B6. The sequence goes on along the minus strand of NZ_JAUBUJ010000039.1, from coordinate 36,869 downwards.
AAATGCCCCTGCGTTCCTCGTCGGAAGCAGTCAGAGACAGGATGCCTACTCCTAAGTCAAAACCGTCTAGCATGACATATAGCAGGAGAAACAAAGCTAAAACTACAAACCAAACTTGCGGGAGAAAATGCTCCAAAGCTTGCATAAAATCTCCTATTGTTGTGCTTCTACGGGACGTTGATCGGGAATATGTTCTGCGGGTTGACTTTCGATTGCAGGTTCATTGTCTAAACCTGGCACAGGCAGACTTAAATTAGGCCCTTGGCGGATAATTCTACTGCCAAAATACAAAGCACAAACAAACAAAAAGCTGTAAATAACTGCAAAGAAACTGAGAGAAGTTAAAACATTGCTGGCGGGGATGTTTGACACCGCATCAGCAGTGCGAATTTGCCCGTATAAAGCCCAAGGTTGTCTGCCGACACAGCGCACAATCCAACCCGATTCTACAGCAATATATCCCAGGGGAGCAGCTAATACCCAAGCGCGCATCAGCCAAGGTTGACTGCTAATATTTTCAGCAGCAAGTTTGCCTCGCATCCACTGAATTATACTGAACAGCATCAGTCCTAAAAAGAAGAATCCAATCCCGGACATGATGCGGAAACAATAGTAGATCAAACCCACCATCCGGGGTCTGTCTTCTGGCTTCCATTCCTTCAATCCGAGTACGGGTTCGGAGAGTTTTTGTTTGAATTCCAGAACGTATCCTAAGCCATTGGGAACGCTAATTTCCCAGTCATTTTTTTTGGCTTTTTCATTAGGCAAAGCTAGCAAAGTCCAATCTGCTGACTCTCCCGCTGGTGAAGTTTCCCACTTAGCTTCGATTGCTGCTAATTTAGTGGGTTGGTAGTGATAAACTTGTTCGGCGCTCAAATGTCCGATGTATATTTGCAAAGGTGCAACGGCGATGGCTGTCGCTATGGCAATTTTTAAAGACTTGGAAAAAAAGGCTTGGTTGCGCTTATTGAGAATGTACCAAGCGCTAATTCCCCCAATGACAAACAGCGAAGTTTCTAACGTCGCAAAAAACATATGGAGAATGCTGTTTAATGCGAACGGGTTCATAATTGCTTGAAAGTAATCGCTGACAATAAACTTGCCATTGACCATTTCTCCTCCCGCAGGAGTTTGCAGCCAAGAGTTAGCGACTAAAATCCAGACTGTGGATAGGTTAGCGCCGAAGGCTACCATGATTGTAGCGAAATAATGGACGATCGGGTGAACGCGCTCCCAACCAAACAGCATAATGCCTAAAAAGCCGGCTTCTAACATAAATGCCATTGAAGCTTCAAATCCTAAAATGCTGCCAAAAAAGTCACCAACTGCTTCGGAAAATGGTGCCCAATTCGTGCCAAACTGAAATTCCATCGGAATGCCTGAAGCTACTCCAATACCGAAGTTGAGGACGTAGAGTTGAGACCAAAAACGAGCGTGATGGTAGTAGTCGGGATTGCGAGTTTTCAGCCACATTCCTTCAACAATTACCAGATAAATTCCCATTCCCGTAGTCAGAACTGGCCACAGCATATGGAATATGGCGGTTAGCGCAAATTGCATCCGTGATAGCGCCACGGTGTTAGATAAGATATCCATCGTTATATCCTTTGGTCAGTTCAAGAGAGGTTAGCTTGCACAAATTCCATAATGGACACTGGTTATAATGTAGTGTAAAAATTTGTGACATTTTGTAGAGTTGGCAATTTTTAAGGTTTTATACAGATTTCGCTTGTATTTTTTTGTATGTTAAAATAGGTAGATTATTATTTGCCGTTGGGTGGGGGCGGGTTTATGAGATTGGGGGTTTTAGGCATTTATTGTCGGTGAACCCGCCCCTACAAGATTTATGTTCGGTGATGGAAATATTATCTTAGTTGGGTGGGGGCGGGTTTATGAGATTGTGGGTTTTAGGCATTTATTGTCTGTGAACTGGCCCCTACAAGATTTATGTTCGGTGAGGGAAAGATTATCTTAGTTGGGTGGGGGCGGGTTTATGAGATTGTGGGTTTTAGGCATTTATTATCGGTGAACCCGCCCCTACAAGATTTATGTTCGGTGAGGGAAAGATTATCTTAGCGAACCGTGACTTTATACGTTAGTTTAAAGGGTTTAAAATTAGCTTTATTTTTGGCGGTTCCGCTCAATTCAAGTTCGTAAATTCCAGCCTTGGGAAACACGATATCACCTCCCGGAATCCCTTGATATTTCTCCGCAGATATGGCGGTCAAAGGCGGCTGCATCAGCGGCTTATCCCCATCTTTACGATTTTTCGGATAAACCGCTAATTTGCAATTACACTGCTCTAGTGGGATAATTTGACCGCCCCTGCGAGTTAGGGCAAACCACACTCTCGCAGGCTGTCCGGCGCGGGGGTTGTGGTTGGGTTCTAGGTGAAAGGTAGCGGCTACATCTCCCGATACTTCGACTTCGTGCGCCAAAACAGAAATCGAGTTTAACTGCGGCGCACTGGGAATTGCTGCTTCAATTAGTAATCCCAAAAAAACTAACAATCCCAAACTTTTACTTTTGTTTGACAGGCGAAACATAGAAATTTTCTAGTGATAATACTGACCAAAACAAGCGCGATCGCACAAACGTAACTAACACCGCAACCACCGCTAACACCGCTGTCAGCAGTTGATTGTGCAACTTCCATTCAAAACCGCCGAGATAGTGGGAACCGATGAGTGCGGCGTGTACAGCGCACAGCAAGAAAGCTGGAACGCTTAACAGGTGAAGGATTCGCCACAGTTGGCCTAAATAATTTTGAATACGATCGCAACTTGTAACCGCCGCGGGTACCATCAACAGCAGCGACAGCATCCCAGCCGCCATTCCCAACTGATGCTGCGGCAACATAAAAGACACAGCATCAAAATTCCATCGCAGCGTATGATCCAGCATATGAAACGTGTGGGCGACTGCAAGGACAAACGCGCCCACACCCAAAGCGCGGCGATAGCGCAACAGTTGCGGTAAAAACTTGCTCACCGGACGCGCCAACAGTGCTAGCATCAAGCACAGCAGCGCTGCGTGGCCAGTAAAATCAACCATTTCATCGGTTCGCAGCAAGGTAAGAATCCCGATCGCCACCGTCACCCAACCACCCGCACGAAACAGTTGACTGCGCTTGTCCGCGCTCAATCTGCCAGCAACAAAACTCACTCCCAGCATAGTTGGCAAGGTGCCGAGTCCAAAAGCCAGCATCGTCGCCGCACCCAAAACCGAATTTCCCGTTTCCGCCGCCTTAATCTGCGCCGCATAGAGGAAACCGCAGGGAATCAAACCCCAAAGCAAACCCAAAGCAACCGGCACCCACCAGTTTTTTTGTGCCGAAAGCTTGCTCATTGCTTGTCCGACTCGATCGTGCGACATTGGGTGCAGCAGCGGCAATCTGGGCCGCAAACCCGGTTTAATTTGCACTACTCCGAACCAAATCAGCATTGTGCCCGTGAGAAGTGCGATCGCCCGTCGCAATTCGCTACCCGTACCGGCCAAAAGTCCGCCAGCAATTAACACCGAACCCAGTCCGCCAATTGCAGCACCAACCAAAGCGTAAGCAGTAATTCTCCCCAAATTTAGCAGCAAATGAAAGCGGAAAGCAGCTAATTTATCGTTGCGGGAATTAGAAAGAGAAAACGCCATTGTCAGCGGGCCGCACATCCCGGCGCAGTGCCCGAAACTACCGAGAAATCCCAAAGTGCTAATTAGCAGCAGGTCTAACATTTTGAGTCATACGATTTTAGATTTTAGATTTTAGATTTTAGATTTGTTTTTACTGCTTACCTATTACCCAATGCCCCATGCCCAATGCCCAATGCCCCATGCCCCATGCCCCATGCCCCATGCCCCATGCCCCATGCCCCATGCCCCATGCCCAATTACCCATTTTGAATGCCGATCGCTAAAATTCCCAAAATTTTATCAACCTGATTCAAAAAATACTCCAATAAATCTATTTGAACTGATTGCCCTTCCAGCATTAAAAACTTCCAAATTTCTCCCGTTGTCACCACCCCATAAATCCTCGATACCTGATTTCCCTCCCGTTCGTTAAACAGTTGAGCTGCATACATTTCCGCTACGCACTGACCCAACCCAGCATTAATATTTTCCTTTTTAGCCTCAACGATTAAAATCGCCGGCGCGCTAACAATCAGGAACTCTACCGATCGACTGATCAGAAAATCGCAACTGCCGTTTAATCCCAAGTCGCTGTCAACCGTAAAATCAACTCCCGAAAACAAACTAATGCGATCGGGAAACTGTTTGGTAAGTTCGAGTAAAATCGGCGTAATAATCATTTCTGAGCGTGATTTTTCCGTATTACTCGCCAGAGCAAAAGGAACATTATAAGCTAAAGTTTCTGTTAAATGATTGCTGCATTCTAAAGCAGGTACGGCCGAAAACAAATCTTGCCTCTGCGAAATCGTTAAATTCAAAGCTTTTTTGACGCTTGCCAAACTAAAATCGCTGTAAGCCATACATTTTACCCTTGATTTTTCACTTTCTTAGGACTTACGCAATTGACACATATAGCAGGGTGCGTCTGAGGTCTAAACCCTTAATAATCGCTCTATCACGACAGCCTGACGCACCCTACAAGTCTAATAACTAATGACTAATGACTAATAATATCATGTCCGCTCGATTGACCATAATATCCGGGCAGGGCGGGTTTTTGAGATGGGAGATTATTGGCAGATATTGTTGGTGAACCCGCCCCTACCTGATGAAGGGTAATCGACCGGATATGATATAACTAATGACTAATGACTAATGACTAATGACTAATGACTAATGACTAATGACTAATGACTAATGACTAATAACTAATGACTAATGACTAATAACTAATGACTAATGACTAATAACTAATGACTAATGACTAATGACTACTTTTGTGCTGGATGCGCCGCCGCCGGCGAAGCTGCACCCATTTGATTTATAGCAGCAATTAGCTGATAAAGCCGCCCCAAATCCCGCTGGTTGAAATGCAAAACTAGGCGCGGCAGATCGAAAGTTGCATCTCCTATTTCGGGTTCCAAAGCTTGACTTTTTTCAATTTTTCCGGTGACAACTATATCGCTAAAATCTGTATTTAGCCGATCGACATTCTCCTCAGAAAGCTCTGTTTTCAAGCGAATTACCAGTTTTTCGCGCACGTAGCGGCAGGAGTGATAAACCAGATAAAAACTACCGATCGCCTCGCAAGCGACATTTACATCGTCAGTAATCGTATACAGGCTGCGATCGTCGGCTGAAATCAAACCCCGACCCCGCAATTGTTTTTGCACAAAATAATTCCAATCAAGCCAATAATCTCCTCCCGGTCGATCGATCAATACCACAGGAGCCGGCCCGAACTTGCCAGTTTGAGTCAAAGTCAGACACTCAAAAGCCTCGTCCAGAGTGCCGAAACCGCCCGGAAACAGAGCTAAAGCATCGCTCTCCCGGAGAAAAAATAACTTACGAGTGAAAAAATATTTAAAATTGAGCAATTTGGGATCGCCGGCAATGAAAGGATTAGAACTCTGCTCGAAAGGTAACTGAATGTTCAGCCCAAAAGAACGTTCCGCAGTCGCCCCCTCGTTCCCCGCCTGCATAATTCCCCCGCCGCCGCCAGTAATCACCATAAACCCCTGCTGGGCGATCGCCCGCGAAAAGTCTCTGGCCATCAAATATTCCGCAGATTGCGGTGACACCCTCGCCGAACCAAAAATCACAATTTTGCGAACGTGTCGGTAAGGATAAAACATCTCAAAAGCGCTCTCCATATCTCGGAGCGACGCCGCAATAATCTTCAAGTCTAGGCGATCGAGATCCTCTCTGGCCATTTGCACTATAGTAGAGAGCGATCGTTCGATCCACTCAGAGTGCTTCAACATTGGCAAGCGATCGAGCAAATCCATCACTTCAGCTTGGAGGGACTCAAAACCTTGACCATACCCAGAACGAATCATGATTTTTTCCGAAATGGTAACAAATTGTCGCTACTAAAAATTAAGGGGCAAGCCAAAGTTATAAGCCAATAGCCACCCGCAAATTGCCCTGCTGGTCACTAATAACTTTTCCCGTAGCTTTGCCCCGGTTCTGAAGCGAGTTAGCTTTCGTCGCCCAAAAAGAACAGCGCGAAACCGCTCGCAGTTCAGTTAAATGTACTTTTCTAGAGTGTTGGCCAGAGTAGTTTTCGGGACGGCCCCAACCACCATATCCACCCGTGCACCGCCCTTAAATATCATCAGCGTCGGAATGCTGCGGATACCGTATTGGCTGGCCACGTTAGGATTCTCGTCGGTATTAACTTTTACTACCTTGACCTTCCCTTCATATTGCTGGGCAATTTCGTCTACGACGGGCGCCACCATCCGACAGGGCCCGCACCAGGGAGCCCAAAAATCCACTAGAACTGGAACTTCGCTATCGAGCACTTCCTGCTTAAAGGTAGAGTCGGTTACTTGCGCGGCTGCTGACATCCCTAGCCATCCTTGTAAATACTATTTCTCGGATAACAAGTTTAGCAAAAAATGTAACCACTTGCGTCAACGATTTTAACAGAAGGCTTCTGAAGGAAGAAGGAAGACGGTAGAAGGAAGAGGGAAGACGGTAGAAGGAAGAAGGGACAAGGTTTCTGAAGGAACAAGGCACTTATGTTTCCGAAGGCACTTATGTTTCCGAAGGCAGAATGGGGAGCATCTCACCTTTGCGGCCAAGCTAGAAATTGGAGTTTTGAGGCAGGAGGCAGGAGGCAGGAGGCAGAAGGAAAGAGGAAGAAGGAAGGAGCCACAAGAAGGAAGGAGCCAGAAGAAGTATTTTTACAAATATGAGATGCTCCCGCAGAATGCACTTATGTAGAAGAAAAGTTCTCCCACTCCCAGACTCTCCCACTCTCCCACTCTCCCCTCTCCGGAGCTAAAAGCCTCAGTTCTGTATCTAGTAAGCAAGAGCCAAGATTTCCGGCAAAAAAGGAACCGCCCGAACAGTAGTCCGGGCGGAGTGTGGTGTGAGGAGTGAACGGAAACATGCGTCTCCGCTTCTTCTATTGTGACATCTCCTTCTCGATAATTCCACAATATTCTGTAAATTTCGAGACTATTGAACAAATTTTGTCAAGGTATGCTGGTATTCGATCGGTAAATCTACTTACCCATGCCCAACTGCTGAGCTTTTTGATAGACTTTACCCTCAGTCAGCAGAGAAGGAGCAATTACCACTTCCACTTGCTGCATCTCCTTAATATCCTTAGCGCCCAAGGTACCCATACTAGTTTTCAGAGCTCCGAGCAAGTTGTGCGTACCGTCATCTAGCACCGCAGGCCCCCGCAAAATTTGCTCCACAGTACCCGTAGTCCCCACGCGAATGCGAGTGCCACGCGGCAAAACCGGGCTGGGAGTCGCCATCCCCCAGTGAAAGCCGCGGCCAGGAGCTTCGGCGGCCCTGGCAAAGGGCGAACCAATCATCACTCCATCGGCGCCGCAGGCAATGCACTTGCAGATATCGCCGCCGGTAATTAAACCGCCGTCAGCAATCACCGACACGTATTTGCCAGTTTCGCGATAGTAGTCGTCCCGCGCGGCGGCGCAGTCTGCTACCGCTGTGGCTTGGGGCACGCCGACACCCAATACGCCCCTAGATGTGCAAGCAGCCCCCGGCCCAATGCCCACGAGAATGCCCGCAGCGCCAGTTTTCATTAAATTCAGGGCGACTTCGTAGGTCACGCAGTTACCCAAAATTACTGGGATCGGCATCTCTTGACAGAATTGTGTCAAATCTAAAGATGAGATTGATTCAGGGGAAAGGAAAGCTGTCGAGACTACTGTTGCTTGCACAAAAAATATATCGGCTCCAGATTCAGCAACCGCCCGGCCGTATTTGCTCGCAGCAGCCGGTGTACCGCTGACGGCGGCAATCCCTCCTCCTGCTTTAATTTCTTTAATTCTGAGCTCGATTAATTCTGGCTTGATGGGTTCGGCATAGAGTTCCTGCATCAGAGAAACAAATTCGTGGTTGCCGACACTCGCGATGCGCTCTAATATTGGCTGGGGGTCGGCATAGCGGGTTTGAATTCCTTCTAGGTTGAGCACGCCCATTGCTCCCAATTCTGACAGCAAAATCGCCATGCGGACATCGACTACTCCATCCATTGCGCTGGCGATGATCGGGATTTCTCGATCGATCCCGCCAATCTGCCAGCGAGTATCTGCCAAACTCGGATCGAGCGTGCGCTGTCCTGGTACAAGCGCGATTTCATCTATGCCGTAAGCTCGGCGAGCACTTTTGCCCCGCCCAATTTCAATATTCACGCTGTTTCACTTCCACAATGTATTTAAATTAGAGTAACAAAATCGTAGCCTGTCGGCAGGTAGCGATCGCGCAAATGAGTTTAAAAAGCCTGATCTTGATTGGATTTTATGAAATCGAAGGGGATACTTTTCCTCAGCAACGGCCACGGGGAAGACGCGATTAACTGTCAAATTCTCCAAGCTTTGAGAGTATCTGGCGCGGATGTTGATGTTTCGGCCATGCCGATTGTAGGTGACGGGGCTGCTTACCGCCGATCGACCGTGCCAATTATTGGGCCCACCAGTCAAATGCCGTCTGGGGGAGTTTTTTACATGAATCCCCTGTTTTTCCTCAAAGATATTGGGGCGGGGCTGATTGCTTTGACTTGGCAGCAATTGCAGGCTGTTTGGAGGCATTCGCGCCACTGCGATTTGGTGGTGGCCACTGGGGATATTGTCGCCGGGGCGATCGCCCATGCCAGCAACCGCCCCTATATAATTTTTCTATCGGCCCATTCTAGTTATTACGAGGGGCGAGTCGATTTGGGTTTAATCTTGTGGCAGTTGCTTTGCTCAGAGAAATGTCTGGCGGTTTTTACTAGAGATGCTTTGACTGCTGCTGACTTAAACCGACAGGGTTTAAAGAAAGCTCAGTTTGTCGGCAATCCTGTCATGGACAACCTCAATTCTACGGGCAAAGATTTGCAGTTAATGCCCGGAGTTCAGACTATCGCCCTTCTCCCCGGTTCTCGCCTCCCGGAAGCCACCGACAACCTCGTTTTGCTGCTGGAACTGGTTAAAGAAATTGCTAGTAACTCTACTGTACCAGTGCAGTTTCGGGCAGCTTTAGTTCCGGCTTTAATGCCTCAATTAGAGGATATTGCGGCGCGATGCGGATGGCAAATGCGATCGGGCAAGCTCATTTTTCCAGCAATCAAACGATCTTTTTGTGAAGATAAAATAGTCGAAGTGATGTGCTGGGCCGATGCTTTCGCCGATATTTTGCAGCAGTCGAGTTTAGTAATTGGGATGACTGGAACTGCTGTAGAACAAGCTGTGGGTTTGGGAAAACCTGTAATTGCAGTACCGGGAAACGGCCCTGCTTTTACCTATAGATTTGCGGAGGCTCAAAATCGGCTTTTAGGTGATTCGGTGCAGGTTATTGGCACACAACCAGCGAATTCTGATATTATCAAGGAAGCTGCTTTGGCAGTCGATCGTACTTTGCAAGATGATAAATACTTAGCCAGTTGCATTCAAAATGGTTTAGAGAGAATGGGGCGATCGGGCAGCAGCATAAAAATTGCTAATTACGTGGCAAACTATCTGGGTTATTGATTGTGGTAGGGTGGGTCAGGTTGTAAATTTTCAAGCGCCACGAACAGTCTAATTCTGACGCACCATTTATATTATGTCCGGTCGATTACCTCTAATACGGTAGGGGCGGGTTCACAAAAAATATCTGCCAATAATTGACAATCTCTAAAACCCGCCCTTTTAATGGCTCTATCGGACATGATATTATTTCCTGGTGCGTCAGTATGAGATTGTGGATTTGTCGCGAAAATAATTGTGGCTGACGCACCCTACTGCTATTTCAACAACTCAGAAACAGTTTTAAATTCGTAACCTTTCGACTGCAAATCCTTGACAATCATCTCAGTTGCTGCTACGGTTTTCGAGCGATCGCCCCCGCCGTCGTGCATCACCACAATCGAACCAGATCGCACATTTTTAATCACCCGATTAGCGATATCTTCCGCCGTGAGTGTTTTTTCATAATCGTGGGAATCCACATCCCACATAATCAGTTTTTTGTGCATTTGGGATAGCAAATAAGACAAAACTATAAATCGCCTACCCCAAGGTGGCCGAAAACTGATACTATCTTGCTTAACCCCAACTTCCTGCAAAAGTTTGTCGGTTTTTTCAATCTCAGACAGCAAAAATTCCTGGGGTTTAAACATCATATCTTTGTGAGAGTATGAATGGTTTGCCAACTCATCTCCCCTCGCGACAATCATTTTCACGATTTCTGGATGTTTCTCAATATTGCGGCCGATTTCAAAAAAAGTTGCTTTAATTTGATAGCGGTCTAAGATATCTAAAAGCTGATTTGTATAGGGAGGATAGGGCCCATCGTCGTAGCTGAGGGCAACAACTTTTACTTCGGTATCGGCGCGGTTGATGCCGAAATAATTGTGAAATTTAGTAACTTTAATCAACAGCGATACTGCGAAAAATAACGCTATGGTGAAAAGCAGAAACTTTTGTAAAATTTTACCGATTCGCATAGCTGCACGCACTCGATCGAGAATGAAAGTGGATTTGGTCAGATTACCACAATTGGGTAACTGAATCCTTAAGGTATTTTATCATTAATTATTGTCCGTTTCGAGATTTTCGAGTTTTGGCGATCGCCCAGTAGCTAGACGCTTCAAGTGCCAGTACACTTGTACCCTACATATAGCGTAAGTAAGTCCAGAGGAAAAAAGCAATAATAAAAGATCGGGAGTTGTAGGGGCTGGTAAGGCAAGGATTTATATTCGGAGCGAGTGTACGGCTGTTCTCACCCGCTCCTCGCCATGTTATATTTATTTGTATAGTCAACTTTTTTAGGCAGCAATAATTCCCAACATGATTTCACTGCCAGATATCACAATTGTCAACCAAATCTACGACAGTGCTAATACCCTCGTATACCGGGGCCTCCTCAAATCAAATCAGCAACCTTTGATTTTGAAACTCCTCAAAGAGGATTACCCCACACCAGCCGAACTCTACCGCTATCAGCAGGAATACGAAATCACTCGCCGTCTCAACCTAGAGGAAACGATTAAAGCCTACGAACTGCGACAATACGAAAACACACAAGTCATGTTGTTGGAGGATTTTGGAGGAGAGTCCTTAAAAATCGTGCAGTCAGGTCGTCCCTATGCTGTACCAGATTTTCTCCACCTTGCCCTCCAAATCACAGATGCGTTAGGCAAAGTTCATCAAAAAAATGTCATTCACAAAGATATCAATCCATCTAATATTGTCTTGAATCCTCAAACAGGACAATTAAAAATTATTGACTTTGGCTTATCTACCATCCTCTCCCAAGAGAATCCCAGCCTCACAAGTCCTAATCTTCTAGAAGGGACATTGGCTTATATATCTCCAGAACAAACAGGCAGGATGAATCGCTTACTAGACTACCGCACCGACTTTTATTCTCTTGGCGTTACTTTCTATGAACTGCTAACCAACCAGTTGCCTTTTGAATCCGTCGATCCACTTGAGTTAGTTCATTGCCATATTGCCAAACAACCCACTCCACCTCATGAAATTAATCCAGAAATTCCCGTGACTATCTCAGAAATTGTCATGAAGTTAATGGCAAAAAATGCGGAAGATAGATATCAGAGTGCTTGGGGAATCAAGACGGATTTAAAAACTTGTCTTGATCGATTTATAAATGGTAAATTTCAACCTTTTTTCTTGGGATACCAAGATATTTCTCCTCAATTACAACTCCCTCAAAAACTGTACGGGAGAGAATCACAGATTGAGTCCTTATTGAGTGCATTTGATCGCGTAGCTTCCGGACAAGAAAAACAAGTAGGGGTTCGTTTAGCAAATAACCTGAGTAACCCAACGACAACTCAGTCACAAAATCTGCCCGTAGAGACACAAACTGAACTCATGCTAATTTCGGGATACTCTGGTATTGGGAAATCAGCTTTAGTTCAGGAATTGTATAAGCTCATCACTCAAAAAAGCGGCTACTTTATTGCAGGTAAATTTGACCAGTTGCAACGCGATATTCCCTATCAAGCTTTAGTCGCTGCCTTCCAAGAATTGGTGCGACAACTACTCACCGAAACTCCAGCGCAATTACAACAGTGGCAAGAGAAGATTCAACGCGCATTAGGAATCAACGGACAAATTATTATTGATGTTATTCCCGAAGTAGAACTGATTATTGGCAAACAGAATCCCGTCCCCGAATTGCCTGCAACCGAAGCAAGAAATCGGTTTAATTTAGCTTTTCAAAACTTTATTCAAGTTTTTTGTCAAAAAGAACATCCCCTCGTCCTATTTCTAGACGACCTTCAATGGACAGACAGCGCTACCCTGCAATTGATTCAGTTGATAATGACCGATTTTACTACTCAATATCTGTTTGTAATTGGAGCTTATCGAGATAACGAAGTCACTGCAACTCATCCTGCAATGCTGACTTTATCTGAGATAAAAAAGCAGGGAGTTGTAATTAATCATCTCTCCGTTTCACCCCTAAATTTAAACCAGGTTAATGAATTCATTGCGGATACGCTGAAAACCGATCGCACCCAGGCGCAAAAATTAGCCGATTTAGTTTGGCAAAAAACACAAGGAAATCCGTTTTTTATCAAAGAGTTTCTCAAGTCACTTTCTACCGAGCAATTGCTTAAATTTGATACTAATGCTGGGGCTTGGTATTGGGATTTAGAGCAAATTATAACTAGGAATATTACTGATAACGTTGTTGAGTTTATGGCAGATAAAATTCAAACCTTATCAGATTCAGCACAAAAAGTTTTACGATTAGCCGCTTGCATTGGCAACCAATTTGATTTGCCAACCATTTCAATTATTAATGAAAATTCTCAAAAACAAACGGCTGATGAATTGTGGAATGCTATTCAAGCAGGGTTGATATTACCCATTGGCGATGATTACAAATTCCTAAAAACAGACAGAGATACCAAGGCCTTAAAAATAATTTATAAATTTGCTCACGATCGCATCCAGCAAGCCGCCTATTCCCTAATTCCCCCAGACGACAAGCAAGCGGTTCACTGGAAAGTTGGGCAACTGTTGTTACAAAATACACCACCACAGGTACTCCAACAAAAGATTTTTGATATTGTCAATCAACTCAACTTCAGTATAGAAGCAATTGACGTTCAGTTAGAAAAAGATAAACTTGCTCAATTAAATCTGATTGCTGGCAAAAAAGCGAAGGCATCAGCAGCTTGGAAACCGGCCTGGAATTACTTAAGCATTGGTATAAATTGCCTGAGTGCAGATAGTTGGCTTCGTCAGTATGACCTAAGTCTAGCACTGTATGTGGAAACAGTAGAAGCTGCTATCTTGAGTGGCCATGTTGAGGAAATGGAAAAATTGGCTAACCTAGTGCTTCAACAAGCTACTTCATTGCTGGACAAAGTGAAAGTCTATGAAGTCAAGATTCAAGCTTATACAGCACAAAACAAACCTCTGGAAGCTATAGATACGGCACTTTTTGTATTAAAGCTGTTGGGGATTCGCTTTCCCAAGAAGCCAAATAAATTAGATATTATCATTGCACTCGCCAGGACAAAGATCGGGCTAGCAGGGAAACGAATCGAGGACTTGATCGACCTGCCAGAAATGACTGATCCTGACAAGATAGCCGCCATGCGTATCTTATCAATTATGTTTTCTGCTGCCTATTTCGCCACACCAGAATTGTTTCCGCTGATAGTGTTTAAACAGGTTAATTTATCAGTTCAACATGGTAATACTCCTGTGTCATCCTATGCTTATGCTACCTACGGACTAATTCTTTCGGGAGAAGGCGTCAACGATGTTAACTCCGGCTATAAATTTGGGAAACTTGCTCTCTTGTTAGTCGATAAATTCAAGGCAACAAAACTTAAATCTCGGACATTATTTATCTTTAATTACTTTATTAGACATTGGCACGAGCATATTAGGGAAAGCTTAACCCCTTTGCTAGATGCTTACTTGATTGGACGGGAAACCGGAGATTTAGAATATGCGACTTTTTCAGCCGGCGCATACTGCTACTATTCCCTGGTAGCGGGCAAGGAACTGACAAGGCTGGAACGCGAGATGGCTATGTACAGTAACGCTTTCCGGCAATTCAATCAAGAAACATTTTTTTATTACAATCAACTCCAGCGGCAGGTCGTATTGAACTTAATGGGTCGGGCTGAAGATAAGTGCCGTTTAATCGGTGAAAGCTATGATGAAATAAAAATGCTGCCCATTCATTTGGCGGCGAATACTACAAATATTTGTCACTCCATCTATTTTTTTAAATTATACCTCGGCTATCTTTTCCAAGACTATCAGCAAGCCCTGGAAAATGCCGCCTTGGTCGAAAAAAATATAAACAGTGCTGTGGGATCTATTCCTCTTTCTCATTTTTACAATTCCCTTACTCATCTTGCTATATATTTTGATGTTTCTAAAATTGAGCAAAAACAAATCCTGAAAAAGGTTGAATCCAATCAGAAAAAGATCCAGAAATGGGCGCACTTTGCTCCGATGACTCACCTCCATAAATTCTATCTAGTGGAGGCAGAACGATATCGAGTTTTGGGTGAAAATTCTAGGGCGATCGACTACTACGATCGCGCTATTGCCTTAGCCAAAGAACATGAGTACCTGAACGAAGAGGCTTTGGCTAATGAACTGGCAGCCAAATTCTACATCGCTTGGGGAAAAGAGCAAGTTGCCCAAGCCTATATGACAAATGCTTACTACTGTTATTTACGTTGGGGCGCAACAGCTAAAATGACAGATTTGAAACGACAGTACCCACAACTTTTAAAGCGTTTTACGACAGCCAATACGTCCATAGATTCGCGCAACAGCCTGTCTAATACTTATGGCAGCACTTCAGGTGAAACCCTGGATTTGGCAGCATTGATGAAAGCATCTGGGGCAATTGCCAGTGAAATTGAGTTGGATAAACTCCTCACGACTTTGATGAAAATCCTGCTAGAAAGCTGCGGGGCACAAATTGGCTATCTAATTTTAGAGTCTCAAGGACAACTGCGAGTCGAAGCGTCAGGTGAGGCTAACTCAGATCGGGTGATGGTTTTGCAATCGACTCCAATAGAAACCTGCCTGCCTTTGTCGATTATTCACTATGTTGAAAGGACTCAGGAAGGACTGATTGAAAACAATGTTGCCCGTGAAGGCAGATTTACCCAAGATGCTTATATCAAAACACAGCAGCCCAAGTCTATCCTTTGCGCCCCTCTGCTCAATCAAGGGCAATTAATTGGCATTGTTTACTTGGAAAATAATTTAGCAGATGGCGTCTTTACACCCGATCGCCTGGAAGTGATTCAATTGCTTTCAACTCAGGCGGCGATCGCCCTTACTAACGCCAGACTCTATACTCAAGTACGATCGACGCAAAATCGCCAGAATAAATTCCTTAATGCCATTCCTTTTGGCATATCCGTTCACGACGCCAAAGGACAACTGGTTTACGCCAATCCCGTCTCACAGGAGTTACTGAATATTCAAGATTTACCCAAAGCCGCAATCGATCAACTCTCAAAAACCTATCACATTTATCGGGCAGGGACAGGGGAGGTGTATCCAGTGGAAGAGTTGCCCTTGGTGCGATCGCTTGGCGGTGAAAAAACATGGGCGGATGATTTGGAACTGCACTACAGTGAGCGAATCGTTCCCTTAGAAGTAACCAGCACGCCAATTTTGGATGACACGGGTAATGTAGAATATGCGATCGTAGCTTTTCAAGATATAAGCGAACGTAAGCAGGCACAGATTACACTCATTGAAAATGTTCGCTTAGAACAGGAAATTCGCGAGCGCAAAAAAACAGAAGAGGCTCTGCAGCAGAGCGAGGCACGCTACCTTGGTATTCTGGAAGACCAGACAGAACTGATTGCCCGGTATCTGCCAGATGGTACCGTTACCTTTGTCAATGAAGGCTTCTGTCGATTTTTTGGACTGACAAGGGAACAACTCATCGGGCATCACTACGCACCTGTCGTGTTTGAGGAAGACCGCGAATATGTAACCCGAGTCGTCAATTCCATTAGCCAAGAAAATCCCGTTGTCACAATTGAAAATCGGGTGATTGTTAGCTCCCAAGTGCGTTGGACGCAGTGGGTTAACCGAGCGATATTTGATGATTCCGGTTGCATTGTTGAATTCCAGGCGGTAGGACGAGATATCAGCGCTCGCAAAAAAGCCGAAGCAGAACTCGAGCAAGCAAAAGACGCTGCTGAAGCTGCCAACAAAGCTAAAAGCACTTTTCTTGCCAACATGAGTCATGAATTGCGAACTCCCCTCAACGCCATTATCGGCTTTTCTCAACTGATGAATCACGATACTAATCTGTTAACTGAACAAAAAGAGAACCTTAACATTATTTATCGGAGTGGAAATCATTTATTATCTCTAATTAATGAGGTACTTGACCTTTCCAAAGTAGAAGCGGGACGCATGACTCTATCGGAAACTAACTTTGATATTCATCAATTACTAGCTGATGTCGAGGAGATGTTTGCGTTAAAAGCCAAATATCAAGGCTTACAATTACTGTTTGAATGTGCGACCGAAGTTCCTAAATATATCTATGCTGATGAAGTTAAGTTGCGGCAAGTGCTGATTAATTTAATCAGTAATGCCATTAAGTTTACTCCTTCGGGAAGCGTATCTGTAGAACTAAAAAGTAAACAGGCCAAAACCCAAAGTGAAGCCCAAACACAAATAACCACAAACCAACAACAAACAACCATTATCTTTGAAATAAAAGATACCGGACTTGGCATCGCTGCAGACGAACTAGAGAAACTATTCAAACCCTTCGTACAAACAGCATCAGGTCAAAAAGTGCAGCAAGGAACCGGATTAGGACTGACGATTAGCCGTCAATTTGTCCGCTTGATGGGAGGTGAAATCACCGTTATCAGCGGCGGCAAAGCTTTCACCCCTGGAATGCCTCTCAAGGAATTTTTAGAAGACACAACGGGCACAACATTTAAATTTGACATTCCTGTGGGCATCGCTGATGCCAGCACAATTCAAAACCAACCCTACCATCGTCGCGTCGTTGCCCTCGCCCCTAACCAGCCCCAATATCGCATCCTAGTGGTGGACGATCGAGATTACAATCGGCAACTGTTAGTTAAACTCCTCAAACCTGTTGGTTTTGAGGTGGAAGAAGCGAGTAACGGTATTGAAGCGATCGCACTTTGGGACTCCTACTCACCGCATCTGATCTGGATGGACATGAGAATGCCCATTATGGATGGTTATGAAGCCACGAAACAGATTAAAGGCACTATCAAAGGTCAAGCTACGGCTGTTATTGCCCTGACAGCTAGCGTGTGGGAAGAAGAAAAGGCAGTTATTTTATCGGCTGGGTGTGATGATTTTGTGCGAAAACCGTTCCACACAGAAGCCCTTTTTGACATCCTGGCTAAACATTTGGGGGTCGATTATATTTATCAGGAGCAAGACCTACCCTCTCCCCCTTCTAATGTGACTGGAGAACCGTTAAATTTCACTGATTTATTAGCAGCGATGTCAAAAGAATGGATAGTAAAATTATATGAAGCAGCTATTGACGCGGATGCGGAATTAGTTTTTCAACTCCTAAAGGAGATTCCTGAATCTCACACTTTCGAGCTTCAAACTCTCAGAAATTGGGTGACGAAGTTTCAGTTTGAGAAGATTCTGGATTTAACTGAACCATTGGTTGGTGAATATTGATATAGCAGATTGCAGGTTTATGAAGTATACCGCGCGATCGATCCCCCCTAGCCCCCCTTCTTAAGGGGGGGACAAGAGTCTTCTCAAAGTCAACCCCTACTCCCCTTCTTAAGGGGGATGCGAGGGGGATCGAGACTCAGCTAAAAGCGAGATTTCTTGGGTCGGATTGTGTAAGTCCCGTTTATGCTATTTGATGCTAGCACGCGGTTGGTTCTGTCCCATCATTAACTTTAATGCCGACTGTTTTAAGTCTGTAAGGTCGCGGATGGTAATTGAGCAACCGTCTCCCAATTTAACAGCAGTGAAATAATAGCATTTGCCCAGGTAATCACTTTCTAGATGAACCTCTCCTTCAAGCGATTCTCCCGTCTCAACAACTTCTACTAATAAATCAAACAATCCTGGACTCAATTGATTAAGCAGTTTTCTCAGCACGGGTTCCACCGCGAGTTCTGTTCGTTTTTTCCCTAAGAGTCTGGCAAAGACAGGGTTAACTACCAAGCAGCGAAAATCTTCAATTTCTCCAGCGATATCCCCCCTCACCGCATCCACCGCAGCTATTCCATCCAGAGATGAGTTTAGCAAATTTGCCAGCAGGGCGCGAGATTGGTAGGCAATTTCTGCAGTTTGCTGGTGTCGCTCGATTGCTTCTTTAAGCTGGCGTTTTTGGTGCTGGATAGTTACCTGAGTATCGAGGCGCACTAGCACTTCTTCCGGCTCAAAAGGTTTAGAAATGTAGTCAACTCCCCCTACCTTAAAAGCTTTAACTTTATCAAATACTTGGTCAAGTGCGCTTAAGAAAATAATGGGAATTTCTGAGGTGTTTTCATCGGATTTGAGGGTTTGGCAGACTTGATAGCCATCCATGTCTGGCATTTTAATATCCAGCAATATAGCATCGGGGGGATGATTGCGAACAGTCCTCAAGGCCATCGTACCATTGGTGACGCACCGAACTTTATACCCATTTGTAGTCAGAATTTCGGTAAGAAAATGCAGATTCTCTGGGATGTCATCAACAATTAAAATGTTACCTTTCGGAGTTTCTAATTGATTGATTTCTATTGTTTCAGCCGCAGCCATCGCCATAAGTTCGCCTGCGTTTTTGGCATCGGCGATATCAGTTTTGGTGCTTTGCTTCTCTAGCAGAGAGCGAAAGTTATTCTTAGTAACTTTCTGCCCCATTACGTCTGAAATGCGGTGCCACAGGATGGAAGATAAATCTTTGATATGTCCTACACTGAGGTACAAGCTGTCAGCAACAGCACTATAAGTTGCGTTTTTCCAAGCAGCTTTTAAAATTTCCTGCTCGAGAAAACTTAACGGTTTACTGGTTTTTGACTCTAAGGCTGATTCGAGAAATTCTAGAGCTTGTTCAAAAGTCATGTACAAATCAATCTCATCGGGTAAGGTTTTTTCAATTGGGCACCCTAACTTTGAGTTATACACCGTACTAAGTCGGTGGAGAAATTCCTAATAGTTATTATGACAGACTTATTGACACTTACGCTCCGGGACGATCGCCCCCGATCGTGATTCCACCTTGTCGAAACCCGAAAAAGGCGATCGCGCCCGCCTAATTATTTTTGAGGGCGATCGGCTTAAACCCTTTAATTGCAAGGCTTTTAAGTTGCTTGTCACCCGTCAGCGCATATGCTCTGTGTCAAGCCTTGTCTTTATCCACAAGACAAGGCTTGATATTTTTTTTCTAGAATAAAATACGACGATTAGCGCCGACAATTCGATTAATTTTAAGTATTATTACTGATGTCTTTTAGCGCGTGATATTGTACTCCTCACTCAGAAATATGCCAATTAGGCAAAGATCCGACTTTTCCGACTTTACGATCCGACTTTTCCGACTTGCTTTAGGCCGATCGCGCAAACATACTATTAATAGCATCCACCAAAAGAAATAGAACAGTACCAGTCATGCTGTCGATCTGCTCTATCTAAAGATAGATACTAAAACCAGGGCGTCCGACTTTTCCGACTCTATGAGCCGACTTTTCCGACTGACAGGGGCGGGGGAGGGGAGCCAGGATACAGACATGGAAAGGATGCAGCCTCAAAAAAAGAGCAACTGAATCCAATCTTTATCCGCATAAATACTCAGACCACACTGAGCTAGATGTTTGCGGGATTGGGGTGCAACGAAAAAAGGAACAGAGGAAGGTTCCTTCACATTTATCTTTCACCACTTTTAAAATCATGTCAAATTCTCAATCCGTTATTGCAACAGACATTCGGACTTGTCCTGAAGATATAGAGAAAGCATTTTGGCAGCTATGGCAGCAGAACCGAGATGATCTTTACCGTTGCTGTCTCAGGTGGATGGGGGGGAATCCTACTGATGCTGAAGAAGTGCTCAGTCGCGCCATGCTCAAAGCTTGGGACAAATTGCCAGACTATGCCGAAAAAATCACCAACCTCCGAGCTTGGATCACTCGCTTAACCCATAATCTATGTATAGATATACAACGAGAACGTCGCCGGAAAGCAATGCAGATGGAGGATATTGAAGAAGTAGCTGCTACAGGAAATTCAGCATTTATTTCTGGTTTGAACTCTCCTGAAGAGGCACTTCTACATCATGAGTTGGGACAGTACATTCGCCGCGCTATTGATACTCTTCCTTCTCGACTGCGAACTCCGTTTATCCTGCGTTACTGCCACCAGATTGCCTATCAAGATATTGCCCAACAACTTGCTCTCTCGCTCAATAACGTTTATAAGCGCATCCAACAGGCACGAGATATTCTGCAAAAGCGTTTGAGCAGGTATTTGTCAGGGTTGGATGATGCTTTGTTAGATTCCTCCGAGTCCTCTAAAAAGGGGGACGTTGCCTCGATCGCGGATGATTTTGCTGTAGGGGTAGTGCCCCCGTGCCTACCCCGTCAAGATTCTGGGGCGATCGCGGATGATTTTGCTGTAGGGGTAGTGCCCCCGTGCCTACCCCGTCAAGATTCTGGGGCGGGGGGATTGCCCCTACAATTCGATGAAACGATCGCATCCGACTCGATCGCCCCCATCCCTCAAAACATTGGCGAGACAATTAATTATCAGGTAACAGCAATATGTCTAGAAACACTACACTCCGGGTGGTATCCCTCACTCAGTCCTCTGGGGTGGAGTTGAATGCTTACCTGGTTTTAGACGAAAAGCCAGCCCGAATTGACCAGAAGCTGAAAACATTAAGTGAGTACGTGCAGCAGTATCCTTCTGGGTGGAAGAAACGGTTGGAATTGGCGAATCTGCTGTATGCAATGGGTCGTATTGAGCAGGCGGTTGAGGAGTATCGCCAAGTGATCGATCGGCAGCAACCATTGATTGGCGTGCGGTTGCAATTGGGGAAACTCTTGCAGCTTATGGGACAAGAGGTTGAGGCCATAGCAGTTTATGAAAGTGCCTTGGCCAATGCACGCAATGAGGCGACTCGACAGCATATCAGCGGATCGATCGCACTCTGTAGAAATGACACTCAAGCCGCGATACTCGCTTTTGAGTCGGCGGCAACCCTTGAACCAGATAATGCGGCTCACTGGCTGGCCTTGGGGCAGGTGCAAAGGGGGAGAGGGGATGCGGTTGCAGCTTTGCGAGCCTTTGATACGGTTTTGTCACTGAACCCGGATGATGTTGTAGCGCTGATTGACAGCTACGACGCGAGTCAGGCGGTGGGTAATGTGCGCCAAGCCCAGCGGCGGTTGAGCAAAGCGCTAGAGGTGGCTCCGGGTGATTTCCGAGCGCTCAAACGACTGGCGGATACTCGTTGCCGGATGAGATTGGTATCGGGTGAGGAGGGGAAGCAGACTAAACAGATAATTGGTTCTGTGCTGCAACTGGCTCCTGATGCGGCGGATGCCCGCGAGTTGCTGGCATATTATCACCTTTTCCGAGGGGAGTCGGCTAACGGGATTGGGGTGTTGGAACGGTTTACTGAGGAACACCCGAATCATCCTAGGGGTTGGTATTCCTATGGGCGGTGCTTGTTTCATACGGGGGAATATCAAAGGGCGGCTGAGGCGATGCTGAAGGCTTATCGTCTCTATCCCCAGGATTGTGAAATTTATCGGGCGTTGTGTGAGATTTTGCCTTTAACCTCTGCGTCTACCGCTCACCAAAAACGTGAATTTTGTAGGGGTAGTGCCCCCGTGCCTACCCCCAAGGGTAGTGCCCCCGTGCCTACCCCCAAGGGTAGTGCCCCCGTGCCTACCCCCAGGGGTAGTGGATGGTGCGTGCCTACCCCCAGGGGTAGTGCCCCCGTGCCTACCCCCGACCCAGACGATTCGATCGGGATGGAAGACCAAGAGGGCCGGCACGGGGGCACGGCCCCTACGGATAATGAAACAGCCCTGGGGGATTTAGGGCGATCGAACAATCAAGTAACCCTTGCATCAATAGTAGAGGAGATGCTCGATCGTTTTCCCGATCGCTGGAGTGTTTGGACGACGGCGGGGCGGGTGTTGGTGGAAAGTTTTCAGGAAATCGATCGGGGGTGTGCTGTCTCTGTGCGGGGGACGCAACTTGAACCGCAGTTACCTGATGCTTGGTTTGGTCATGGGCGGGTGTTGGCGCTGGCGGGGAAACACCGGGAAGCGGTGGAGGCTTTGGCGCAAGGATGGCAGTTGTTGCCAGAAAATGGGGGTTATCTGCAATCGGTGTCTGCTGCGGTGTGGCTGGGGGAGAGTTATGGAGTGTTGGGGGATGAGGTGGCGAGTCGGAAATGGTTGGAAAAGGCTTGTCAGTTCGCTCAGGAAATGATGGAGTTTGATCCTGCGATGGCTAGTTACTGGCAAGGGAGAGCGTTGTTGGGGTTGGGGGATGTGACGGAGGCAGTGCAGGCGTATCGAAGTGCGTTGAGTCGGCGGTTGCTCTACCCTTTTCGCGGGGAGGTTGAGGAGGCTGTGAAACGGCTCAAAGGTAAGAGGCGAAAGGGCGATCGTGCTAAAGCGTAGAGCCTTGACTTCTTAGGGAAGTCGGGGATCTGAACCTCTCAGAGTGCATTGAGTTAGGAAAAAACAGCCTCTAACTCGAAAAATTCAGAAATTGACCTCTGGATTCGTCTTATAGGTGTAGAGACAAAAATACAATTTCGTCTCGACTCATCTCGAACAAAATTGAGGATAAAACCTCAATCAAAAACAAAAACTAAAACTAGCAAAAAGGAGAAAAATAATTATGAGACAGTTCTGGAGACTATAACATCAAAAATCAATTCTGATAGTGGAATATTTATCAGTAATTGAACATCAGTGATTAAAAATTGATGTAGTAGGGTAGGCACTGCCGTCAGCGCCTACCCTAGATATTTTGTTGCTGACCTTAAGTTAAGGACAAAACCTGGTGTAATGGGTGGAAATTAAAATTCTTGTACTGAGGGTACGTTGATCTAGGAAAAAACAGCCCCTAACTCGAAAAATTCAGAAATAGACCTCTGGATTCGTCTTATAGGCGTAGAGACAAAAATACAACTTCGTCTCGCCTCAAATCAGAAAATCAACAAGTAACACCATCATGAATTCAATGAAAAAAACTATGCGATTGGCCAAGTTTTTGGCATTTGCTCTGTCAGTTTTGATCTTCTGTTTTCCTACAGCAGCAATGGCAGATACTTGCTCTTCTCCTGAAAATCCTGTAATTCCGCAGCCATTGAGACAGATTAAAATTGATAACGGAAGTTTCAATGTTGATACAAATATAAGATGCCTGAAAGAATCAAAAAGAATTGACACTGCTGTAGTTTCCTTAGAGCCTTCTACTGCAACTGGAATAATTGACAAGATTGAAATTACTGGTACTGGGGGAAAACGTGAGTTTGGTTGTATGCCTAGCAAAGTTCAGCAAGGTACTAACCTAATTGAATTATGCGGTGGACCAGCGATCTTAGAAGCTGGAGATGTCAGATATCAGGCACAAGGAAGTGGTTTTGGAACAGAACCCGCGATCTTAAGCATTAACTTCAAATCTAACTAAGGGTAATCAAAAAGATAACACTCATTAGTTGGGATAAAAGAGTTGATATAGCTGTCCTTTCAAACACACATAGCTAAATATTATTCAATATATAACTATTTGTGTTTAAATTTTATGCGATTTTTGCTCATACCAATTTTTTATGAGGCTGCATAGAATCCGATCCCCCCTAACCCCCCTTAATAAGGGGGGGACAAGAGGGTGGTCAAAGTCCCCCTCCCGCGGGGGATGCGAGGGGGATCGAAATATATAGCAATCCTAAATCATTCTCATAATTATTGTAGGGGCAATCCCCCCGTGGTTGCCCGATAGATAGGGGGTAGGCACGGGGAGTAGGGGTAGCACTACCCCTACAAATTTATCTGAATCATTTAGGATTGCTATATGCAACAACCTATCAAATTGGTATCAGCTAATAAAGTTAACCATAAAAGCCGCAATATAACTACTGAAAATAACTCATTTAATCCATGATAAACATTCAAAAAAGCCCTAGGGGCAAAATATTCAATTCTGACTTAGCTTTTATCGCATTCTGTTTTTTAATAGCTTTATTTGGATTGGGTTATACTCTGACAATATTGCCAGAAATCGCACAATCTCAGTTAGTCAATCCAAATAGAATCTGTATTACTGGCGGTTGGAAATTTGGCTTAATTGTCACGCACATTCTCACTTTTGCGCTGATTCCGCTAGCAATGAGAATTTTTTACGACGGTTTAAAAAATTTGGGATTGGGGTTCAAAGTGATTTTTGCTTCCCAACTAGGTCTAGCTTTTATTATGGTAGCGATCGCCGCTGAAATTGGCTGGCACGTTACCCAATGCTGGTATTATCAAAACGATTTCACCATGCTGAATTTTATGTTCTACTTTTTCTTGATTTCAGCATTTGTATTGTGGTCAGATGGCCTGGTTATCAAGACAACTGCCCTCACGAGATTAGTTAACATTTTGTTCGCCATCAGTTTGTTGGTTATATCAATTTTATACCCTTTAGGTTATAAAGCTGATAACCCTAGCTTTAAAGTGCCAATTTATATTGCACTTACTATAGTTTTTGGAGTCTTGACCTACCGAGGTTATCAGCTTCTCAAAGATTGGAAGATTATTCTAGTCCCAATTTTTTCAGTAGGAGTCAACTTAACTTTTGTATTTCTTCTCGACAAATATGGAGGCGATCCCTATACCAACCCCCAAGTCGCTTTAAATGCTTTATTTCATATTCTCCATGACTTAGGTGGAACAGAAGCAGGAGTTGCTATCTTCACTTGGTTAGTTTACAGCAAAGGCATTGCTGAATTCAGTCACGCAAATCAAGAAAAATTAGCAATAGAAAATTAGCAAATATGGTTATATCAATAGCTGATTCCTTGCCGATTAACAACATTTTGTTCATGATTTATCCCCTTGGACATCTCGGTATAGCTCTGATTGAATGGGTATTACTAGGTTGGGGGATTCTGCTGTGGCGGCTATCACCCAGCTTAGCGATGATTGTTTTACCTTTATTGCTAGCCAGCCTTAGCTATGACAATTTCATTCTGTCCATAGGAAATTTAATTGGTGAAGGAGAGCTTTTAGAAATTCTCAGTAGGGTTCGCTTTCTCTTGCACGACTTAATTGTGCCGCTGTTCATTGTAATTGGTGTTGAACTTGCTCACCGTGCTGGAGCAGCTTGGGCGACTACAATAGTGCGAGTTTTATCTTGGGTAGTTGCATTCGGACTCGCGGGGATAGATATTACCACCAACTACATAGGATTGGAGTTGGAGCCAAGGTTTTTTGCGGAAATTTTGCGTTATAGCCCTGCTAACTTAAGTGGCCCACCAATTATTACCATTGTAGTTAATTTGTTCATGCTACTGATTGGTATCGGTATCTGGGTCAGGCTGAAATGGTCGTGGTTATTTGTAGGAACATTTATTGCCCTACTTGGTAATGCTATGCCTTCATCTACAGTAGGTACACTCCCTGGTAGCGCATCTGAATTAGTAATGGCTCTAAGTTTGCTGTTAACAGAGGATAAAGTACAGATAATCGGCAAAAAACTAGCTAGAAACCAACAACAAGAGAATATATTTATGGTCAATAAAAATCCAGAAGCCGCGTTTGAGTGGGAGCATATTATCCCCAAAGATGGCTACAAAATATATCAGTCAGGGAGTCACATTAAAGGAAATTTTATCCAAGTTTTCGCTCCTGATGCTCCTTACCGGGATGGGGAAGGAAAACTGAGGTTAATTACTTACTTGCACGGCTTTGCTTTGTGCCTGCCAAAATTCTATCAATCTCATTTAGAAGAATTGGCTAAGCAAGGCTATTATGTAGTTTTTCCTGATTTTCAAAACAGCCGCTATCCCGACGATCTAACAACAAACAAAGGCAGTGAAGAAAAAGAACCCTTATCTTTTTGGTTGAACATTTTGAGTAAAGTAGTTTCAAAATGGGATAAATTCAAGATAGAGGATACTTTACTGCAATATCGGCGAAAGAAGATTGGCCCGGTTGTCCGCAAGCTCCTCAAACCTACCCTGTTCAAGTACCTTCGCCTTTCCTTAGCCTTGGTCGTACTATTTTTAGTAATCAAATTGTTCAAAAACCGCTATGGAAAGAATCTGAAGCAGCTTATTTACACTGTTGACCTCAGTCTTTTGCACAGCCCAGTGGAATGGATTCAACAAGCTATCGGTCTAACTGATGCAGCTTGGAAAAAATTAGGTCAAGATAATCCCAGTCTTGCTCAATCGGAGTTTGATTTTTATGTGTTCGGTCATTCTTTGGGAGGATTATTAGCCATGAGTTGGCCTCTCTATATCGAGGAAAATCAACAAAAGTTTTTACCCAAACAGATTCTTACTGCCGCTCCAGCCCCAAGTACGGACATGGGCATTCCTCAGATAGCCATCTGGATTTTAAAAATCTTCAATTCTCCGTTTACTGCCAAACCAATAAACATCCGTCAAATCGGCAGTAGGTTAATTCTACCCATTGGAATTTTGCATGGAGCAGATGACAAAATTGTGAAGCCTGGTTTTTGGATTGGCCGGGCATTTGGGCAAAAAACATCTAATTTTGATTGCATCGCTAGTCACACGAAGAAAATTTACTTTTCGCTGTCTAATAAGGAGTCGAATCCTCCGTTAATTGCCTTTCACAACCAGGCCGTAACCGACACCACGTATTTTGATGATGCGTTATTTGCCAAGTTAGGTGGAGTCAAGAAACAGCCAAATATTTATAATAGCCAATATATTTGGCGGGGGTTCGATCTAGTCGTGACGAACCAAGCAGATGTTAACGAGTTACTCGATAAATTCAACCAGCCAGGAAGTTTGATCGAAGTAACAGATACTTTGCCCGAAAAATCTATGGATTTTACCAAGATAGCGATCGCTCTGTTAGTTGGGCTGACTTTTTTGGGGTTAGGATATTGGTTCTGGCAATATTACACACCTGTGTAATCTCAACCCATTTTCTGGTCTCTAAAAATTCAGATATTCACCAGGGCGATCGTCTGAAAATGTAAAAATGAAAAATGACAGCTAAGATTTCGTTCTCAATTCCAATCCTAACTAAAGGTTAGGCACTGTTCACTTAAAAATTAACCGATCGGGGAGGATACCATGACATTCAAAATTCTCAGCTTAGATGGCGGCGGCATCCGGGGAGTATTATCTGCTACAATTCTCAAGCAGGTAGAGACAACCATACAAGAAAAAACAGGTCAGAAATTGCATGAATATTTTGACTTGATTTCTGGCACATCCACTGGCTCAATTCTGGCGGCGGCGATTACCTGTCAGATGAATGTTCAGCAAATGATTGATTTCTACTTAGAAGAGGGAAAAAATATATTCCTACCGTCGGTTCGTGAGGCTCGAAAATGGAGAAAAGTAAGTCAAGCTCTCGCCAGTAATTTGTTATACCCCCACGAACAGGGAGAGCAGGGTTTAGCTAAAATATTGCAGAAAAAATTGATTCACCCGGAGTTGGGCTCTCCGAAAATGAGCGAGATTGATCGACCCTATATTCTGATACCTGCTTATGACGTTTATTCCCGAAACACAACGTGGTTTACGAATAAGTCGGCCGATGCAAAAACGTGGTACGACAACATTGAACTCTGGAAAATCTGCACTGCCTCAGCATCAGCACCCACGTTTTTTCCCCCTTACAACCTTCCCTATAACGAGGAGCAAAGTCTTCCCCATATCGATGGCGGTGTCTCAGCCAACAACCCGGCGTTAGTGGCGATCGCCCACGCTTTGTTGATTGAAAAACAAAACAAATTACAATTGAGCGATATTGCTGTCCTCTCCATTGGCACTGGCAATACAACTTGTCCCTACAGCTATAAAGACATCAATGGGTGGGGACAGTTGGGCTGGGCTCGGCGCCTACCGGATATGTTCATGAATCCTGCTGCTCAAAATTCTGAAGCTATCTGTTACCAAATCATGGAAAGTACAGGGGGGGATTATCTGCGTTTGGATTTCGATCTAAACCAGCGCTTCCAAGGAGAACAACAGCCCGGTCGTCTGCGACGCACGCTGACCAAGCGAGAAAAGCCCTACAACGAATACATTAAAACACAGAAGAATCAGTCTAAAGAAATCAGCGAAGAGATCGACAATCCTGAGAATTGTGAAGAACTGAAAGATGCCGCTGAATGCTATCTCGATTGTGGAGAAGTTTACTATAAGAACCAAAAGGTTCCAGTTGTAGAGGCAATTCAACAGTTTATCAAGTTGGATTAGCATTGCTGCTTTAACCACCGGCAGCATCTCACTTTGGCAGCCCAGCTAGAAATCTAAGTTGTGAGGCAGGAGGCAAGAGGCAGAAGGAAGGAGCCAGAAGAAGTGTTTTTAGAAATATGAGATGCTCCCTTAACCACCTTCCCCTACTTGCCGAACCTCTGCTCTTTAAAACAGCCCCTGCTTAATAAGAATGCTATCCAAATTAAAACTGCCAAAGTAAAAGTATAAATCGTGCCTGTAGACAAACTCTCATAACTCATGGAACTTATTTGGTTCTTTAAAACCCTCAACAAATACATTGCCTCCTACAAATGGCAATTCATTTTACTCTTTATCTGCCTAATATTCGACGCAGCATTTGATTCAGTCTTCCGAGCCAGCTTAAAATTTATCATCGATGCCGCCATCGTTCCCCAAAACTATAGTCTTCTGGTTCTAATCCTGTCATTGCTAGTTGTCGGAGCAATTCTATATGCCTGCATCGGTTTGCTAGGAATTTTCCTAGGAGCGCGTTTGGGCATTTTAATCACCAACAATATCCGATACTCTCTATTCGAGCATCTCCAAAGCCTTTCAATGGAGTTTTTTGGGCGGCGTTCAGCCGGGGATATTGTCAATTGTCTCATCGCCGATGTCCAAAAGGTGGAAAATGGTGTAATTACAATGGGGCTGACAGTTGTTGTTTTACAACTGTCTAACTTCCTATTTTCTCTGGTTTTCCTCTTCTTCCTCAACTGGCAATTAGCCCTGCTCAGTTTAATCGGTTTAACCCTCTGCACCATTGCCCCAGCAAAAATTGCCAGCCTTGCAACCGAAGTCGGCTATAAGTTGCTGCAAAAAGAAGGACAGATTGCCAGCGTTATCGAAGAGAATATCCTCTCGCAAACCGTTGTCAAGATATTCGGGCTGGAAAACCAAATGAGTAAAGATTTTTCCACCGATTTAAATGACTTAAAAC
Source organism: Microcoleus sp. B13-B6 (assembly GCF_036705405.1). NCBI lineage: Bacteria > Bacillati > Cyanobacteriota > Cyanophyceae > Oscillatoriales > Microcoleaceae > Microcoleus > Microcoleus sp. B13-B6. The sequence goes on along the minus strand of NZ_JAUBUJ010000039.1, from coordinate 7,381 downwards.
AGGTTGATGTCCGGGCAACCTTTCTCTCCTACTTAGTGCAGAAAGTCCCGATGATTGGTTTTGTCATGACGCAGCTTATCGTTTTAAGTATCGGTGCTGTCATGACATACCAAAATATCATTTCCGTAGGCACCCTTGCCTCATTTCAAGTTTTAATGCTAGGATTGAATCTCAATATTCTCGGTTTAACTTCGTCACTGCCTGCATTTATCGATGGAGTAGCAGGGCTGCAACGCATCAGCGATATCTTATCAGAAACTCCGGCCATTCAGGATGCACCGGATGCGATTGATTTACCTCACTTTTCCAGTGATATTAACTTTGACGATGTTACCTTTAGCTACTCCCAAGATAGAGGAGGAGTTAAAAATCTATCCCTGAAGATTCGCCAAGGAGACTTCGCGGTATTTGTCGGTCAAAGTGGAGCAGGAAAAAGTACCATTGTCAACTTGCTGACGCGATTTTATGACCCGGATAAAGGACGCATTCTGTTTGATGGAATTGATTTACGTCATGCAACAGTACGCTCCCTCCGTTCTCAAATTGGACTCGTTTCTCAGGATGTAATTCTCTTTAATTCCTCGGTGCGAGAAAACATCCGCATGGGCTATCTCGAAGCCACTGACGAACAAGTCGAAGCCGCAGCCAAAGCCGCCGAGATTCACAACTTTATTTTGTCCTTACCCCAAGGCTACGACACACCTGTGGGTGACAGGGGCGGACAGTTATCAGGGGGACAACGGCAAAGAATTGCCTTAGCTAGAGCCTTGGTAAGAAATCCAGCCATTCTAATTCTGGATGAAGCCACATCCGCCCTTGACCCCGCCACAGAAGCCGAAATCCTCGCCACCATCGAGCGCATCACCAAAGAACGCACCGTAATTTTGATTACCCACCGCATGGCCCATGCCTTGCGTGCGGATGTCATGTACGTGCTGGAAAACGGCAGCTTGGTTGTTAGCGGTTGACACACACATTTGACCTGTACTGAATATTTTGGAGTTAAAAATTATGACCAGCACAAATGATTACAAATGGCTAATTCCCTCTTCTGCTAACCTAGGCTCGAAATCTCTTGAAGAAGAGAAAGCTCTCTGGGACAAAAGTCACGAAGATTATACTAACACCGCTTTCAGCATCACCCAAGACCCCAAAATCTGCAAAAACTTAATCCGTCCAGAGCGTTCTCCCGGCTATGATATTCCCAACTCGCCTGACATCAAAGTCCTAATTCCCGGTTGCGGCTCCGAAATTTATCTTCAGAAAACCTTACTAGAATTTTGCCCCCAAATTGGACAAATCTACTGTACCGATTTTTCCAAAACAGCCATTGAAAAAGCACAAGCACACTGGAAAACAGCAGATGGAGATTCCCGACTCAACAATCAGCAAATCGTGTTTGAGCAAGTAGACTCCACGCGAATCACCGAACAAAAACATGAGTGGAACGAGAAATTTGATTACGTCCTACTCGCAAATTCCGTGGTTTCCAGTGAGGATAAAACCAATCGCGAGATGATTCGGGAATTTGGTAAAGTTCTCAAGCCAGGTGGCAAGATATACGGATATTTTCCAACCACCTTATGCTTTTTAGAAATTGCCTATTTGAGTCGCCAACACGCTCACTGTGTTACAGAGGGATATATCGATGTCTACGGCAATAAAGTTTGGGACGCTGAGTGGCAAGATCCCCAGATTTATTACACTCCCTTGCGGTTAAATCGCATCTTTAAAGAAGCAGGATTGCAACAACTCAGTTTGGAGATGCAGTTTTTGGACTATGAGCCTTTTGTTTCGATGTTTAAAGAGATGATAGCTCATGACGACCCGGATATTTTTCTCTGGCATCTTCTAGTTCGTTATGAAAAATAAAACTTAGGCATTTGGGCGAAGCATCGAGTGAGATGCTTCGTTTCAGTCAGCATGACACATAGGCTTTTCGTAAGTAGGGACACGGCATTGCCGTGTCCTTCTTCGTGTCAACAACTAGGTTCAACCCGCAGTCCGGCAAGGGTTGAAACCCCTGCCTCAAAGCTAAAGTCCTCTGAAGAGGACTGAAAAACTCATTAGTCCTCTTCAGAGGACTTTAGCTATTAGACAGGGAATTCATTCCCTGGCGGTCTGGCGGACTGGCGACTGTCAGCGGCGAGTTATGGTTGAGGTAAAACTCTAGAATCTGGAAATTAACAGAGGCCAGAAGTACGATCGCCCTTTTGAAGAGAAATGTATAGAAATAGAAACGCGATCGCAACTTTATTTGTTTTACCCTCCGATAACTCCCCATCTCCCGATGGTTTCCCAACTACGCTTCAACTATCAAAGTAATGTTGTCAAGTCTCACGACGCCAACAACTTCACCGGGTTGCAAAGTTATTTCTCGTTAGCGAAGCCCTCAAAGAGGATCGCACTTCGCCGGCCACCAACTGTTTTGGAAACGAACGCGACCGCATTCTTGAGGGCTAATTTGTTCATCTACGATCGCTGTTTCAACATCGTTAATAGACATAGCTGCTTGCTCCTGAATATAAACTCGACTTGATTTGTGCGGATGTCAGAAGCTTGTCTGTCAACTTCCCCTCCACACTCAACAGTGTCACTTATGATTATTATTTGAGCGGTTTATACAGTATTTTAGGCATTTATTATCGAATTTTATGCGATATAAATCAAGCCATAGAAGACCATCAAATATCAGAAATAAAAGCCACTAAATTTTTGCAAATTATAGCGAAAAGCAGGGAACATAAAAACGGTAAACAAGCTAATCTGGAATTCGGGAAAGTTAACGCTGCAATTAATATAGGTTTTTGTCAAATAGAAACGCGCGAATTATAATCAGCTATGGAGATATTTGTCAAGCTGAAAAAAATGCGGGACTAAATCGGGAGTAATAGCTATTCGATCGATGTCGGGTTAGCTTTCCTCAACTCCTGTGTCGGAGCAAAAAAGAGGCGGAAGATATCGCCGAAAAACTTTATGCCGATCGGGAAAACAGTCAGTTGGTGGGTACGGGATACAAATTAGTTTTTCTCGCCGCCACTTATCACAACCTGCCAGAGACAGAGAAAGCTTTGAGCTTGTACCGCCAAGCGATCGCCCAGGCCGACCAAAACCAGTACAGCACCATCAAAGCCAAAACTCTCAGCGGTACAGCCGCGCTGCTGACACAAAGTAAATGATTTCCTGGAATGTTCTTGTAAATTCCGGTAAAGTCTGGTACTATAGTTTGAGAACAAAAATACCACCTAGCGATGACCAGATATGTCACACCGCGAGAAGCTTGCAAAATCCTGCAAGTCTCAGACAAAACCCTTAGAAACTGGGAACTTGCCGACAAAATATCAGCAATCAGAACTCCCTCCAACCAGCGACGCTACGACATCGACAGCGTTCTCGGAACCGGACACGACCGAATTACAGCCATCTACGCCAGGGTCAGTAGCTACAAACAGCGCGAAGACCTCGATAGGCAAGTCAGCTACCTCCAAAACCTCTACCCGCAAGCCAAAGTCTTCAAAGACATCGGAGGCGGACTCAACTTCAAAAGAAAAGCGCTGCTTGCCCTTCTGGGACAAGTCATGTCAGGAGACATCTCAACAGTTGTGGTGGGACACCAAGACAGACTGTGCCGGTTTGGTGGCGATCTTATCAAATGGATCTGCGAGCAAAACAATTGCCAACTCATGGTTCTCAGTAGAAACGAGCTGTCTCCAGAACGAGAAATGGTTGAAGATATCCTTGCCATCATCCACGTCTTTAGCTGCCGACTCTATGGTTTGCGAAAATACAAATCTGCTATCAAAGAAGATTCGAGTTTACCCGGAAACCAAGCTAGCAGCGAAGTGGAGGACTTGGATTGCAGCAAGTAGATGGTGTTATAACCAAGCAATTGCTATCCTGAGAGACGAAAAAATTGGCAAGTACGATTTAAGAAAGAAAGTGATGGACTCGGCTCCCAAGTGGGTGTCAGAGCAGCCTTATAATCCCCGAGAAATGGCAGTGTTTCAAGCTTTTGAAGCACACAAGGCTGCGAAGAAAGTCAAAGGAACGGCAAAGTTTAGGAGCCGTTTCGACACATCTCAAACTATCCGGTTCCAAACATCTAACTGGAAGTTAGGTACTTTTTACCCAAATTCTACCAAAGGACTAAGTTTTAAAGCATCAGAACCAATCGTTGAGGTAATGCAGCACGAACCAATACTCAGCTTAATTAACAGGCAGTGGTTGATCGGCTATGCGATTGACGCACAAGTAATGAAACCAATTAATAGCGATTTGGTTGTCGCGCTAGATCCGGGTGTCAGAACTTTTCTTACTGGTTTTGATGGTAGTGACTTCATCGAAATAGGAAAAAACGATATCGGTCGTATCTATCGCCTAGCAAGGCATCTAGACAAATTAATGTCCCGTATTGGAGTAAGTAAAGGGAGAGAGTTCAAGCGACTAAGGTATTGCCTGCGAAAATCAGCCGCCAAAATCAGGATCAAGATTAAAAACTTGGTCAATGAATTGCATAAAAAAGCTGCCAAATATCTAACAAGCAAGTACAAGTTAATTTTTTTGCCAACCTTTGAGACGCAACAAATGGTCAAGAAAGGTAAACGTAGGTTGGCGACTAAAACGGCTAGAGCGATGGTTACATTGAGTCATTATCGTTTCAAGCAAATGTTGAAGCATCAAGCCACCAAGCACGGTGGTGTTGTAGTAGACGTAACGGAAGAGTATACATCTAAAACTTGCTCAAAATGTGGACATATCCATACTAACTTGGGTGGATCTAAAATCTTTAAATGTCCAAAATGCGGACACACCCTAGAAAGGGATAAAAATGGCGCTTTCAATATTTTGTTGAAAGCTTTGAGAGATACCTCCTTGACAGGAGAGCTTGCTGCTTTTTCTGTCTTGCCATACACGGTTATTCCGGGATTAGTCCGGGATTTACCGGGTTAAATGTATCTGTACCGAGAACGGGGAGAATTTGACCAAGCCCTGCCGCACCATCCAGAAGCAATCGAAATACCCGATCGAGCCAGCGCTAAATTAGACCGAGCCGAAGCTTGCTCTCAACTAGCACTAACAGAACAAAAACTTGGTAACATCGAGAAAACCCAAGAAAATTTTGACCGCGCCATTCAACTGTTCAGCGAAATGGACGCTAGCAAACAAGTAGAAAAAGTACAGTTAGCCGCGACAAAAAAACTGAAAAAATACCTAATTAATCGAGCAAGAAATCAGAAAATAGATACAATAAACGAAAGAACAACCATAAACTTTGTAGATATGAAACTAAAACGATTGGGACACGTAGCCGTCTGCGTGCAAGACATAGAGAAGTCTGCTGAATTCTACCGCAACTTGGGTATGGAGTTAGTCTGGAAAGATCCAGACTGGGCTTATTTGAAAGCAGGAGAGGACGGATTGGCGCTGTTGAGTCCGAGTTACGACCAAGCAGGGCCGCATTTTGGGTTTGTATTTGACGATCGTACCGAAATGGAATCCGCCTACGAACAACTCAAAGCCGATGGTGTTTCCGTCACCCACATCCACGAACACCGCGACGGTACTGCATCCTTCTACGGCAGAGATCCCGACGGTAACGGCTTCGAGTACCTTTACGAACCGGCCTGACGATTCTAGGGCTTACGAATCAAAACCCAAGAAACCGGGTTTTTAGCGGTTTCTGCCAGTTGCAGTGCGTCTTTTCGAGAAAAACCCGGTTTCTGACCACGTGCGCGAACTAAATTAAGTAAGCGCCCAGAAAAAAATAGAATACCCAGATACCCGGTTGGGCGTTCCTTCTTCCGTTCCCGGAACATCCCTACAACTCCCCGAATAATCTGAGGTACTTACACCGACGCTTCTCAAGTAAGGTGCAGACTCTGAATCCGAAATATATCCACAACTTCCGAAAATCGGCTCGATAATCTAAAATCTAAAATCTAAAATCTAAAATCCTCATGTTGCAGAGAATACAAGTCAGAAACCGCTGGAAATCAATCTTCAAACCTTGGGAAGAAGCAGACCCTTGGCTCTTCGCCGCTTGCATCGCCCTCACCATCTTCGGGGGAATCATGATCCGCAGCGTCGAAATCAACCAGGGGCTGATCGACTGGTGGCGACACTGGGTAACTGGGGCAGTTGGTTTGTTCCTCGCCATCATCATTTCCCGCTGCCGCTACCAAATACTGCTGGAGTGGAAATGGCCGATTTACATATTAATCAATTTGTCGCTGATCGCAGTGCGTTTTATCGGTACTACAGGACTCGGCGCCCAGCGGTGGATCAACATCGGCGGCTTTTACCTGCAACCGTCAGAATTTGCCAAAGTAGGCATGATTGTCACTTTAGCAGCTCTCCTGCACGACAAGACTGTTCCCACGGTGGGTAATATGTTGAGGATGCTGGCGATTATGGCTGTACCCTGGGGATTGATCTTTGCCGAACCAAATTTAGGTACTTCCTTAGTCTTCGGCGCGATCACAATTGGGATGTTTTACTGGGGTAATGTAAATCCCGGCTGGCTAATATTGCTATTCTCTCCTCTAATCTCTGTTCTCCTCAATAACCTGTCTACACCGATTTGGGTAGCCTGGGTAGTTCTTGCGGGTATTATCGCTTGGCGAACCCTGCCTTGGCCTTGGCTGGGGACTTTCGGTGCTGTGTTGGTGAACGTTGTTTCTGGACAAGTCGGACAGCTTTTTTGGAATGTACTCAAGGATTATCAAAAAATGCGCCTGACAGGGTTTTTAAACCCCGAGAAAGACCCTTTAGGCAGCGGATATCACTTGATTCAATCTCGGATTGCTATTGGGGCCGGGGAACTGAAAGGCAGGGGTTTGTTTCAGGGAACGCAAACTCAGCTTAACTTTATTCCCGAACAGCATACGGACTTTATCTTTTCAGCTATTGGCGAAGAATTGGGGTTTATTGGCTGCATTTGCGTGCTGTTGGTGTTCTGGATAATTTGTTTCCGGTTAGTGACGATCGCTCAAACTGCTAACGATAATTTTGGTTCTTTGCTGGCGATCGGCGTACTGTCAATGTTGATTTTTCAGGTGTTCGTAAATATTGGGATGAACATTGGCTTGGCTCCGGTTACGGGCATTCCCCTGCCTTTCCTGAGTTACGGGAATGCGTCGCTGCTGAGTAATTTTCTCGGCCTGGGACTGGTGGAGGCGGTGGCAAGCCAGCGACAGCGCAAGAAGCGTTGGAATTAGGTCATTGGTAATGGGTTTTGGGAATGCGATCGCCCTTTTGATTTCTTTCGAGAAATTCTGCGGGCGATCGTATTTTTTGTCGTTCTGCCAAGGCGCATCTAAGGAATGAGAATTAAATAACTTCCACTCTTGAAAGTGGGATGGGCGTCCCCCCCCGCCCAAAA